>JAEEKV010000169.1 GCA_016282595.1 Lachnospiraceae bacterium | reverse complement strand
TCGGAGAGCTTTTTCAGCACATAGTCTCCGGCGTTGTGACCATAGACATCATTGATCTTTTTGAAATCATCAATATCGATCATGGCAACGGTATGGGTCTTGGAGGTATCGGTGATGCGCTCTAACTGATCCATCATATAATGGCGGTTGTAAAGCCCGGTGAGTCTGTCCACATAGCTCATTTCCCGCAGCTTTTCTTCGGAAGCGATGATGTTGCGGATCAGCATTCTCGTATAGAAGATCAAAAAGGAAAAGACGATGAGGGAATTGGAGATCCAGAAGAAAGCGGAGACCGCCTCAGTGCTCTGGTAAACAGGGCCCTTGGTTGCCACATAGAAGGTGCAGCCCAGATAGGCCAGGATGATCAAACCGCAGACCAGGCCTACATTGGCGGTTTTCATATTCAGCTTGTAGCCCATATAGTTGGTATAGTAAATGATGGGGATCATCGACAGGCTGTACAGATGAAAGCCGTAATTGTAACCGAGAAAGATGGTTGTCACAAACATATAAAGGGTGATCCAGCTATAGACCATCCAGACATAGGCATAGAGCTTGTTCAGTCGGATCAGCAGATACCCGATCAGATAAACCATAATGGTGGGGATGGTGAACAGAACCAGAAAGGGCATATGGCTGAACCAGAAAAAAGCCAGCATACCGAGCACGATGAAAAGGATCACGGTATTGATCAGATAGGTTAATTTTTTTACGTTCTTATTATCTAAAATCGTATTCATAAGGCAGTATCCGTAGTCAAATTTTTAAGGTTAAGACGGATCAATGTAAAAAGTTCCGTCCCAATTATACCACGAAGGCTGTGGCAACGTAAACGTCTAAGTTACGGTTGGTGGTACAGTTTTTTTAAAAAATATGATAGAATACAGCAAACTGCCATAAGGAATATGGAAAAGAGGAGTTATGAAAGAGAATCTGAGAAAAATGGCGGGCTATTATAAGCCCTATATCGGCGTCTTTTTGTCGGATATGTTTTTTGCATTTCTGGCATCTGTGATCGCCCTGGTGATCCCGCTGCTGGTAAGGTATATTACCCAGAACCTGCAAAGCTTTGATCCAGCCACTGTGGCTACTAAGCTTTGCGGCATCGGTGCCATCCTGGTGGTGCTGGTTCTGGTGCAGTTCGGAGCCAGATATTATATCGCCTATGTGGGCCATATGATGGGCGCAAAAATGGAATATGATATGCGGGCGGAGATTTTTGCCCATTTCCAGAAGCTTTCCTTTTCCTTCTACGACGAGCAGAAGGTGGGACAGCTTATGACCCGTATCACCAACGATCTTTTTGAGATCAGCGAGCTTTTGCACCACGGACCGGAAAATATCGCACTGTCGCTGATCAAGCTCATCGGTGCCTTTGTGATCCTGCTTCATATCAACAGCTACCTGACCCTTGCGGCCTTTGCGCTGGTACCTGTGATGCTGGTCTATGCCTTGTTTATGAACCGGAAAATGAAGCTGGCCTTTCGCAAAACCAGGGAAAAGGTGGCGGATATCAACACCCAGATCGAAGATAATCTGGCGGGGATCCGTGTGGTAAAATCCTTTGCCAATGAGAGCATTGAAGAAGCCAAATTCAAGGTGGGTAACGATGCCTTCGTGGAAGCTAAGAAAAGAGGCTACTTTTACATGGGTATGTTCCATTCCGGAATGAATGCCTTTACCCTGCTGGTGCAGGTCATCGTGGTGATCTGCGGCGGCATTTTGATGACCAGGGGAAAAGTGGATGTGGCGGATTTTATCGCCTTCCTTTTGTATATCAATGTCTTTACGGAGCCCATTCAGACCCTTATCGATTTTACGGAGCAGTTCCAAAACGGCTATACCGGGTTTGAGCGCTTTTTGGAGATCCTTGCCATCGAGCCGGATATTCAGGATAAGGAAGGGGCAGTGGAGCTTTCGGATGTGAAGGGGCGTATCGAGTTTGAGGATGTTTCCTTTAAGTATAAGGATACGGCTCACAGGGTACTTCGCCACATCAATCTGCAGGTGGAGGCCGGATCCTATGTGGCTCTTGTAGGATCCTCCGGCGGCGGAAAGACTACCCTTTGCAGTCTCATTCCCCGATTTTATGAGGTTACCAAGGGAAGCATTCGGATTGACGGAAAAGATATTCGGGACGTGACATTGAAGAGTCTTCGTGATAATATCGGTATAGTGCAGCAGGATGTCTATCTGTTTGCAGGAACCGTATATGAGAATATTTTGTACGGAAAACCGGGAGCCACCAGGGAAGAGGTCATAGAGGCGGCGAAGCTTGCCAACGCTCACGATTTTATTATGGAGCTTCCCAATGGGTATGATACGGATATCGGGCAGCGGGGCATTAAGCTCTCCGGCGGACAAAAGCAGCGGCTTTCCATCGCCAGGGTCTTTTTGAAAAATCCCCCGATCCTGATCTTTGATGAGGCTACCAGCGCTCTGGATAACGAGAGCGAGAACATTGTCAAGGAATCCCTGGAGCGTCTGGCGTCGAACCGTACAACCTTTGTGATCGCCCACAGACTTTCCACCATCCGCAATGCACAGCGGATCCTGGTATTGACGGAGAATGGGATCGAAGAAGAGGGAACACATGATGAGCTGATGGAAAAAGAGGGTATCTATGCACAGCTCTATAAATGGACGAGGTAAATGGGGAATGAAGGATTTTTGGAAACGAGTGGCCGATGCCTGGAGGACTTTGGGAGATTCGGTATATTTGGGCTCGAGACTGGAGAATAACCTGAAGCTGGAAGTGATCATCGGATTGATCATTATGCTCACAGGCGGTGTTATGACCTGTGTAAATATAATACAGAAGAAGGGGGTTGTAACTTGGACAACAGCCATCATCTTTGTTTCCGGTGCCCTGATCATGTATTTTGCCGGCGTTTTGAAGAAGCGGACAACAGCCATCATCATTGCGCTTTTAATGTGCCTGTTCATTTTTAGC
>JAEEKV010000168.1 GCA_016282595.1 Lachnospiraceae bacterium | reverse complement strand
GCCGGCGGTAGCGAAGCGGACGGCGGGCTTCCTTTTTGACAGAAGTTGGAAAAGGTATTAGAATAAGGCGAAGATCTAGTCGAAATCTTTATTCTCAGGACATCTACACTCTTTTCCAACTGACAGTAACTTTACACTATCTGAATAAACAAAGAGGTGGCTATATAAAAGAGAATGATATATGATAAGAAAAAGAAGAAATCATAATATTATTAGATCATTTTATGTTGCAAAAAGGGGAGAGAGTAATGTTAAATCAATTTTCAAGAACGCAGCTTCTTTTAGGCGAAGAAGGGATGGCTCAACTTGCGAAGTCCAAGGTTGCAGTTTTTGGAATTGGCGGGGTTGGCGGATACGTATGCGAGGCCCTTGTCAGAAGTGGGATTTCTCATTTCGATTTGATCGATCATGATAAAGTTTCTTTAACGAATATCAACAGGCAGATTATTGCCACAAGAAAAACCGTCGGAAAATACAAAGTAGATGTTATGAAGGAACGTATGCTTGAGATCAATCCTGATGTGGAAGTAATGACTCATAACTGTTTCTTTTTGCCGGAGAATGCCGATGAATTTCCCTTTGATGAATATGATTATGTGGTTGATGCAGTAGATACGGTAACTGCAAAGATCGAGCTTGTAATGAAATGCCGGGAAAAGAACGTTCCGATTATCAGCTCCATGGGAGCCGGGAATAAATTGGATGCAAGTGCTTTTCGAGTGGCTGATATTTATAAGACAAATATGTGCCCTCTGGCGAAGGTTATGAGACGGGAATTGAAAAAGCGTGGGATAAAGAAACTGAAAGTGGTTTACTCGGAAGAAAAACCAATTCGCCCGGACGAGGATATGGCAATTCTGTGCAAAGAGGAGTGTGAAAAGCGACGCGATATTCCGGGAAGCGTAGCCTTCGTACCCTCAGTGGCGGGGTTGATCCTGGCAGGTGAAGTGGTAAAAGATCTTACAGGAAACGGTTGTAAGTAGAAAAATGCGCCGAGAATGCCAGCATTCCAGGCGCATTTCTCTTTGTTGGAAAATATTATCAAATGATGCAATAACAGTGACTCAGTTTGCACCGGATATATGATACAATAAGACAATGAACTAGTGAAACAATGAGGGACCGGCAAAGGAGAGCAAAGGTGATGCCCATGAACCGAAGGCAATCATATAAGGTATGGATCAAGGATCCGGTTTGGCAGGAAAAGTCAGAACTAAATGCTGCATTTATCGAAGGAATGGATCCGGAAAGGGTTCTTGCGGGATTTCGGAAAACCGCAGGGATCAAGACGGAGGCAGTTCCCTACGGCGGCTGGGAAAACAGTCTGATTGCAGGGCACGGCCTGGGACATTATTTTTCTGCCCTTGCAAAGCGGATCGCCTATCTTCGGGGTAAGAAGGACAAAGCTTGCTGTGATGCCTTATCTCGTTGCTGCATAGCGGCTGATACCATCATCAGCGGTCTTTCGGAATGTCAGAAGAAAATGGGCAGCGGCTTTTTAAGTGCAGCGAAGATTCTGGATGCGGACAGACCGGAAATCCAGTTTGATGCCCTGGAGGGAAAAGCAAAGGTCGAAACCTGGGTACCCTGGTATGCCCTTCATAAGGTGCTGCAGGGAGTAATGGATCTGTGGACCGTGGGGGATATCGAAGGTGCAAAGGACGTTACCCTGGCCCTGGGGGATTGGGTTTGTAACAGGGCGCTGTCCTGGGATGATGAGACGAGAAAGCAGGTGCTTTCCGTAGAATACGGGGGTATGAATGACAGCCTGTATCAGCTCTATGCCCTGACAAAGGAGGAAAAATACTACCGGGCGGCAAAGGTATTTGATGAACCGGAGCTTTACCATAGCCTCATGGGTATGAAAAATCGCTTTAAGGGGGTTCACGCCAATGCAACCATTCCCAAGATCATAGGGTATTTAGAAGGAAGGGGTATGGGACAGGATGCGGAACCGGAAGAGCGTATGGAAGTAGCGAAGCGGTTCTGGGAGCTGGTAGTCGGCGGGCATATGTATGCCACAGGCGGCATCGGCGATATGGAGCATTTTTTTGCAGACGGGATGCTGGATGCTTCCCGGACCCAGTGTAACGCGGAAAGCTGCTGTGTTTATAACATGCTGAAGCTTTCGGATATGCTCTATGATCTGACAAAAGAGTCAAAATATATAGAGTATGCGGAAAGGGCTCTTTGGAACGCAAGGCTCGGCTCCATGGGGCCGGAGGGCGGATATACCTACTTTAACCCCATGGCAACGGGATACTATCGCTTGTATGCTTCGGGAAATCCAAATGAGAATCCCTTTTGGTGCTGCGTCGGTACCGGACTGGAAGATTTTGTCACCTTTCCAAACAGGATTTTTTACAAAACGCAGGAGGGGATCAGCATTTTGCAATGGATCTGTGCAGATGTGGAAACGGATGAGGGAGTGGGGCTTTCTCTAAGCGTTGATTACGAAAAGGGGAGACTGGAGCTTCACAGACAGGATCCCGAAAAGGAAGCTCTGACCTTTGACAAAAAAACCTCTGACGCAAAAGCCTGCATAAGCCTCAGGATCCCCCGCTGGATTAAGAACAGAAAACAGATCTTGCTGGAGGAACAAGACTATCTGCAGCTGTATCTTTCCGACGGAGAAGGGTTTTCACTGGACTTTGAGATGGAACTTCGGACCCATGTGCTGCCGGATCAAAAATCCGCCGCCGGTTTTACCTACGGACCCTTTGTACTGTGTGCGTTATTGGGAAAGGAAAAGTGGGGCGAAAAGGAAAGCGCCGGAATCATGGTGGAGGCTCCGGCCTGGAAGGTGGTTTTGGACGCCTCTGCAAAGAGTAATATTTTATACGGACAGACTCATACCTGTGTATTGGACAGAGAGTTTTTAAGACTGCCGAAGGGGGTAAGCCTTGAGGCATTTTTCCGGGATCCGAAAACATACCTGAAGGAAAAGGCTCCCGGGGAATTCACCCTATGGGGACTGACGGATGGAAAAGGAAATCCTATAGAGCTTTTGTTTGTGCCCTATTATCAGCAAAGCATGAAAGGTACGGGATCTACTGGTACTATGAGGAAAGAGGCGGGATCCGGGATGAAAACACATCTCTCGGTTAGCATGCCGGCTGTATTAAGCTGATGAGGAGGATGCAAGAATGCATAGACTGTACGAAACAGAAGATATTGCGGTATTTTGGAATTCGGAAAAATGCAGGCACGCCAAGCGCTGTGTAACAGGATGTCCCGAGGCCTTTGACATTACCAGAAAACCCTGGATCCATATCGATGAAGCACCTGCTGCCAAGGTCTGGAAGGCAGTGTCGGCCTGTCCTACGGGGGCACTGACCCTTACCTATACCCATGATGTCAGGATTGTGTTTGATGAAGAGAAGCATCGAAGCATAGCCCTTTATCAGGAACAGCAGATCGGTGAATGTGATTTTGAAGAAACCCCAAAGGGATGGAATATCTATCACACAGAAGTGGATCCAGTCTTTGAAGGAAAAGGCATTGCGAAACGACTGGTCTATTGCATTTTGCAGGAGGCGGAAAGAAGCAAAAGAGAGGTGATCCCCACCTGCTCCTTTGCAGCAAAGATATTGAAAGAGTAATGATATAAGGCAAAAAAGGACGGAGCCGAGGAACGGCTCCGTCTGTTGTTTCTCCCATCAGATTTTATCGGGATCTGCAAAAGGTCCGGGATAAGCACTGCCACCATAGCGTCTTCGTCCGAAGTAATCGGTGTCAAAGTGAATGGTAGAGCCGTCCGGATTTTCAAATCTCTGCTCAGGCTCGAAGGCTTTTCCCAGCACATCACTATCAATGATATCTACCCGGTAATCCTTGAGCAGTTCATAGACATTGGTATTGACGGTAAAGCTTCCGTCCTCGGCGGCAGTGAGCTCAAAGAAGGCTTTATCGGTGTCGTTGATAAAGTTCTTTTTCTCCTTGGCAAAAACATTGGCGCCGTTGAAGTAAGCGTTGCCATCGATCCAAACGGGCAGGTGTCCGAAATGGGCTTTTCCCATGGCCTTCATATCCGGCTCTCTTCCGATGAAGAAGTTTTCGATCCACTCATCATAAGTGGGGAAGATATCAAAGGCAGCGGTGCCCACCTTGTTATAATCAAATTCCTGAGGGGTCTTGGACTCATCTACAGGATAGGTTTGGATCATAATGTTGTTATACACCCTGTCATCTCCGTGGAGGATGGTCATAAAGCCTGCCACCTCAGTCCTGTGGCGGATATGATAAGGGGTATAGCGGGGCTCGCGCTGATCGTTGATGACGGAATCCACTCCGGCGTTCAGATAGCTGATGGAACCCAGCATCAGGTTATGTACAAAGGCAAGGCCTTCCGTAGGCATGACACAGCAAACCTCGGACAGCATCAGATTGTTGTCAATGAGGGTGGGACCGTGACCTACCTCGATAAACACATCACAGCTGAACATGGAGCCTTCGCAGGGCTCTGTTCCCTCGGGACGCCTGTTGGCATAAAACAGGTTCTGGCTGATCCTGGCACCCTGGGATTCCCAATCCAGCCAAACACCTTCGATACAATTATGAATATGGTTTCTGCGGATGGTAACATCAATGGCAGCATGAAGCTTGATGCCCGCAGTCTCTGCACCGCCCAGCTGTGCGGAGTTGCAGATGTGATGGATGTGGCAATCTTCAATGGTGGAGAAAACGCCGCCCATACGTCCTACGATTCCCGTCTGTTCGCAGTGATGCACATGGCATCTTCGGATGAGATGGCCGCCGATCTTTTCCTTCAGCCAGCCGTGATACTGACCGCGGCAAACGGCATCCCGCTCCATCTGGGTGGGACTCTTTACATGCTTGGTATAGAAGTACATATCGTTTTCTTCGTCCCGGTATTTGCCAAGGGAGATACCGCAGCAGCGGCTGTTGCTGACTTCACAGTCCTCGATGATCCAGCCCTTGCTCCAGTGGGGACCGATCATGCCGTCCTGGTAAGCGGCAGGAGGAGCCCAGGTGGTAGCAGCCTTGGTGATCAAAAAGCCGCTGACGGTGATATAGTTGATACCGTTTTCCTCCGGCATAAAGCAGTTGCGGCGAACGCTGATCTCCACAGTTTCCTTGTTGGGATCCTTGCCCTGGAAGTTGGCGTATAAAACAGTCTGATCCCCGTCCTGCTCCGTGAACCATTTATATTTGGATTCCTCCGGGTTCCAGCTGTGGACCTCTACAGCTCCCTCGATACATTCCTCCAGGGAAGCGGTTTCGTACATCATCAGATCCCCGAGGAAAACAGCGCCGGTGTGACGGATGGTAGGTGCGAAATACCAGTCTCCGCACACATAGGTGGTATAAGGGTTGTAATCCCCGAAGATGGAGTTATCCACCCGGGTGGTCCAGACATTGCCCTGATACAGGGTCCAGCTTTCTACAGGCTCGGCGCCGGTGATGACGGCCCCTAAAGGCACCTGGGATTTGTAGGTGATACGCTCCGATTCCTTTCCGGCGCGAATAGGATGGACAGCCTCCCGATAGATTCCCGGTGCCACCAAAACCGTATCCCCTGCAGCTGCAAGAAGCGCCGCCTCCTGAATGGTGGTAAAAGGCGCCTCCTGGCTGCCGTTTCCGCCGGTGGCAGCATTTTTGTTGACATAGATGGTTTTGCTCATTTTGTAACCCCTCTCTTAAAATATTTTCTTAGTTCATAGCACCCAATACACTTTGATTTTATCGAAACATTTTTGAGAAAGCAACATCATTTTACGGAATTGTATGCTATACTGTATCTGTTTGAAAAAATGCAAAACGGGATGTAAAAGATGATCAGGATTGAGCATATTCAAAAATCATTTTTAGCCAAACAGGTCTTAAGGGACGTGACCTTCGAAGTGGAAGAGGGCAGTATTTACGGTCTTATCGGAAAAAACGGCGCCGGGAAAACCACTCTGATGAAGATCATGACGGATCTTCTGGAAAAGGACGGAGGCACCTGTGTATTTGAAAAAGAGGGAAAGCCTCTAAGTGTCGGCTATCTTCCGGATCTTCCGGAGTTTTATGACTATCTGACTACGGACGAGTATCTGGACTTTCTGCTCTTTGAGAAAAATCCCATCCGAAGGGATAAGCTGCTTTCTCTGGTAAGCCTTCCCAAAGGAGTGCGGATCAAAACCATGTCCCGGGGTATGCGACAGCGCCTGGGAATTGCAGCGGTACTGGTGGGAAATCCCGACGTGATCCTGTTGGATGAGCCCACAAGTGCTTTGGATCCTGCGGGGCGGGCAGATGTAAAGAAGATCCTCATGGATCTGAAAAAGAGCGGAAAGACCATTCTGCTTTCCACCCATATTTTAGCGGATATGGATACCATCTGTGACAAGGCGGGATTTTTGCATGAGGGCACCATCGTAAAGGAAGTGATGCTGAAGGAGCAAAGAGAGCAGGCAGCGGGTCTCATTGTCAGATTCGCAAAGGATGTGGAAGAAGAAAAAAAGCAGTCCCTTCTTGCGGGACTCTCCTGCGACAGCAAATGGCAGGATGACCATAGCCTTCGGATCCTCTTTGATCCTGCAGATCCCATGGGCAGCCAGAAACAGATCCTGTCGGCCCTGTCTGAAACAGACATGCGGATCACCTCCATCGGCAGTGCGGTGAAAACTCTGGATCAGATCTTCCGGGAGGTGTGCTTATGAATGCTTCGCTTTGCAGTTGTATCAAAAAGGATCTGCGGGAGGTATTAAGGACGGGAAAGCTTGCGATCTTCCTGGCCCTGGCCTTCGGGATCGCCATTATGATCCTGGGGATCACCCTGGTATTTTCGGATATTCCGGAGGTATTGTGGGAGCAGCTTCCCGGATTTAATATTTCTTCCCTGGAGGAAGTGATCACCTCCCTGTATCCGAAGCTGGTGCGGGAAAGCGTGGGAGTTTATGGGTATTACATCGGCTTTTTCTATTCCCTCATCGTGATCCTGATGATCCATGGGATCCTGCCTTCGGAGATGCAAAAGGAAAAGTGGATCCTGCCCCTGCAGCAGGGCTATTCAAAGATGGAGCTGATCCTGAGTAAGTGCCTGGTATATGGCACCGTGGCAGGAGCATCGGTATTTGCAGGCTATCTGTTTTATTTCATGGTGGCAAACACCTGTATGGACCGGAACATGAGCCTTGGCAATGCCTTGATCTGCGGTCTTGTGCATAGCCTGAATCTGTTTTTTATCGTGACCTATACGGAGCTGTTTTCCGTCCTGTATAAAAGTCCGGTGTTCGCAGCGGTTTCCATGATCGCCACCATCCTGCTGGTGCCGGATCTGGCAGTTTATTTCCCTTTCGGAAAGCTCCTGCCCACTTATCTGTTAACCTTTGTCTATGATTCAAGCAGCGAGTACAGCTTGATCCTGCCGCCGCTTATTTGCAATGTGGCGTTACTTCTGATCCTGTGGCTTCTGGTATC
>JAEEKV010000167.1 GCA_016282595.1 Lachnospiraceae bacterium | reverse complement strand
TCATAAAAAAACCTCCCTCATAATATGTACGCAGGGAGATCCAAAGAGGCACAGGGCCGGTCATGTATCATAGCTTCCCTTCGCAGGCATTATCCTGATCAGGTAAAAGGGTATCGGTCATCCTCTCTCAGCCGAAGCACTCACCTCCGGCTCCCCCAGCGTCGGATATCACTATACACAAATCCCTCTCTTTTGTCAAGAAAACCTTGAATTTGATAAACTGACAGACGCTGTATCCCGGATGATTCTTTCCGTTTATTAACAATTTGGGGGTTGCAGTTTCTTCGCCCAAAAGGGATTCTCCTTATCAAAAATCTCTTTTTGCTCTGCAGAAAGCTTATCCGGATAGTCCCGCATCAGATCAAATACCACCTCTTTGTCGAAAGAGAACTTTGGCCCGCCAGCGGATTCCTTCAGCCACCACACCGAATCACTTTTCTTTTTTTTGTAAAAATACCGGTCACTTCCCGCAGTTCGAAGACGCATCCGATCTTCTCTCTCGATCCTCTCACGTTCCTGACGCTCTTCCTGCAGTCTTCGTTCTCTGTCGATAGCGATCTTCTCATAAATCTCCTTCTCGCTTTTATCCAGGAAATAGCAGGTATCGACATAATCATAGGCTGACCCGATATGGTATTCCTCCGATTCGATCAGATAATACTCATCACGTTCATTTTTATACACGGATCTGGTGATCCCGTTTGCCGGATCCACTTCCACGCAAAACTGAAACTCCACTTTTCCGTTTGCCGCTTCCACTTTTACCACGTCAGTATTCCTCCAGAAAATGGTGCCTTTCTCCGTTCTTCTTATAGGCGATTTGATTGCTTTTTTAACAGTGTACCATAACATGCCGGACAGCGGATGAAAGATTTTTGGCTTGAATTTTCTTGCCTTGCCCCTGTAAAAAAGGTATAGTAAAGGTAAGCCGGACAAGGAAAAGGAGGTGCTTTTCATGATCACTATCAGTCTTTGTATGATCGTTAAAAACGAGGAAAAAGTATTGGCAAGATGCCTTGACTCCATCGCCGATCTGATGGATGAGATCATCATCGTGGATACCGGTTCCACCGACTCCACCAAGGAAATTGCCAGGCGATACACCGACAAGATCTATGACTTCGAATGGAACGGCAGCTTTGCCGATGCCCGTAACTATTCCTTTTCCAAGGCATCCGCCCAGTACATCTACTGTGCCGATGCGGATGAGATCATAGACCGGGAGAACCATGAGCGGTTCGCCCTTTTGAAAAAGGGACTGCTGCCCGAGATCGACATCGTGCAGATGTACTATTGCAACCAGATGGAATTCAACACCATCTACAATTACGATAAGGAACTGCGTCCCAAGCTCTATAAGAGGGTTCGCACCTTCACCTGGCGCAATCCCATTCACGAAGCCGTTGCCCTGCAACCGGTGATCTACGACAGTGAGATTGAGATCATCCATAAGCCTACAGGCTTTCACGCTTCCCGGGATCTGCAGGCTTTTGAAAAGATGTATGCCGACGGTCTGTATCTGGATGCCAGACTGCACACCCTGTATGCTAAAGAACTTCTGATCGCAGGAGATAAGACCAACCTGCTTCGGGCCATTCCCTTCTTTGAGAATTCTGTCAAAGACGAAACCCGTTCCACCGATTCCTGCCTGGAAGCTTACTGCGTATTGGCCAGAGCTTACCACAGCAAAGGGGATGTTTCAAACTTCTTCAAATATGCCCTCAGAGCAGTCACTTTGGAGGTGGAAGGCTGCGCCGAGATCTGCCTGGAGCTTGCCACCTATTTCCACGGAATCCGTGATTTCTATGAGGAAAAGATCTGGCTGAATGCCGCCTTAAACTATCCCTGCATCCTGAATCTGGAAACCACCAAGATCGCAGAAAAAATGTTGGATGCTTTGGATGGAAAGCCCGAATAAAAGTTAGCGAGCGCTAACTTTCCTGATCCGTAAAGCACCCTTCCTCATCCAAATGAAATGCATACAGAATCTCTCCGGCCACCGGCTTTCCGGTGGCCTGTTCTAATGCTCTTTTATAGTAGGCCAGCTGCGTGTGATATCTGTCAAAGAGCTCCTGCATGCTTCCCACCCGGTCTGTTTTATAGTCCAGGATATAAAGCTTATCGTCCTCTTCCCAGCAGACATCGATCACCCCCTGGATCATGACGCTCTCCTCTGCGGGCAGCTCGGGACTTACCAGACTGGCTTCGATATTGATGATAAAAGGCTGTTCCCGTTTCAGTTTTCCGGCTTCCTGGGCCTTTGCCATACGCCTCGCGCAGTCTGAGTCAAGGAAGGAAAGCAGTTTGGAAACTGCTACCAATTCAGCATCCTCCCTGTCAATCTTATCTTCCCGGATCATCTCTTCGATCCGCTCCTTGATGTACTTTGTCGTCTCTTCCGCTCCCTGCTCTGTAAGCGACCTGACAGAGGCGGCAATATCCAAAAGCTCCATCACCCGGTGATAAGCCGTACCTCTCCTGGTGCCTCCGCCTTTTTCCTCACTGCCGACAAAGGAAGGAATATAGTGTCTTTGCTCTTTATCCGTTTCAAACTCTGTCTGTACGCCCTCTTCTTCCATGGCGGCATGCTTTAATTCCGATACGCTTGTTTTGGCATAAAGCTGTTCCAAATTCTTATGGGGATAAACGAATGAAAAACGATCCCGCAGACTTTCATACAGCTTTCCGGCCCTCTCTCCCAAGCTGCCATCCACACAGCTTTGCCTTTGTGCTTCCCAGTCAAGAAGGCTCTCTAAAACCTCCTCTCGATCCGCATCGGCACTGCTGCCCAAAAGTGCCTGAAAATCTACATCCTCCGCTTTTATGATCTTCTGCAAAAAGATGCTCTGATCCAGTCTGTACGCCAGCAGGAGCTGATCCAGATAATTGTCACAGCGTTCTAACAACCGAAGAGGAATCTTCCCATCTATCAGATTTTCCCCGGACAGATAGGAAAAGGCATTCTCCTTTTTCTCTGCATCCTTGGCGGTAGCCGTAAAGATCAGCTTCTCCTTGGCACGGGTAGCCGCCACATACAAAAGGCGCATCTCCTCGCCGTAGGTTTCCCGGATCAGACGATTCCTGATGAGGTTCTTCCCGAAAGAAGATCCTTTGATCCTGCGCTTGGTATCGATGCGGTTGGATGCTACACCCTCCTGCAGATCCATCAAAAATACCTTGTTCAAATCCTGCTTGTTAAACTGCTTATCGCAGGTTGCCAAAAAGACCACCGGGAATTCCAGACCTTTGCTGGAATGGATGGACATGATCCTTACCACATCCGCCTGATCGGAAAGGGTATCCGGAAGACTTTCCTCCGCCTTGCGCTCAACCAGTGTATCCACGTTGTGAATAAACTGAAACAGGCCACTGAAACCGGACTGTTCAAAATCCACGGTCTTTTGCAAAAGCAGATCCACGTTAGCGGCACGCTGCTCTCCAAGAGGCAGTGTCAAAAGCAATTCCCTGTAATGGAACCTGCGAAGAATCTCCTGCAACAGCTGCGTAACCGACAGATAGCCGGAAAGCTCTCGCAGGGCTGCGATCTCCTCCAGCACCCTCTTTGCCGTATCAGCCACAGAGCTATCGCTTTCTGCCGCCTTCTGCAGGCTCTCATAAAAGCTTGCCTTTTGATCAAACAAACGGATTGCAGCCAGATCTTCATCGCTCAAATTGAAAAACTCACTCTTCAAAGCTGAAACCAGCGGAATGTCATAATAGGGATTCTGGATCACCCGTAAAAGATCCAAAAGTCTTGCCACTTCCCGAACCTGATAGAAGTCTCCCTTTACGTCACCGTGAGACGGAATTCCAGCCTGCTCTAAGGCTTCCTTCAGCGCTCCTGCAATGTTCTTCGTACTGCGAAGCAGGATCACAATATCCCGGTAAGCAAGGGGCCGCAATCCGCCTTCTCCGTCCTCCACCAGAAAGTGTCCCACCATTTTTTGAATGCGCTCAGCGATAACGGCAAATTCCAGATTCCGTTTTTCCACGCCGCTTTTATCGTTTTCGCAAAGCAGGAGCTCTGTCTCTCTTCGAAAGGCATCTCCCGTCGCCTGATCCTCCGGAATGGCGCAAAATGTCCCGCCGCGGATCAGTGCTTCACTTTCATCGTAATTCACGCCGCCCACTTCTTCTCGCATGATCCGGGAGAAGATCCCGTTCACACTGTCTATCACCTCGTCCCGGGAACGGAAGTTGTTGCTAAGGAGGATCAGCTTATGATCCGGATCCTCCTGCTGATAGCTGTCATATTTTTCCGAAAAGATCTCAGGTCTGGACATACGGAACCGATAGATGCTTTGCTTCTTATCTCCCACCATAAACCGGTCATGCTGCCCCGGTGTCTGTTTTGCCAGGGTCTGCAACAGGATCTCCTGTACCTCGTTGGAGTCCTGGTATTCATCCACCATAACTTCTTCAAAATACTCCCGATAGACTCTGGCCGTCTCCGTTTCCTTTCCATCCTGATAGAGGATCTCCAGGGCCAAATGCTCGATATCATTAAAACTGAAAAGATTACGCTCCTTCTTTTTTTCAAGAAGCCTTTCACAGAAACGGATGGTAATGGAAAGCAGCGCATCCGTCAGCTTCTTTGCCTGGCGCTCTGTCTCAACAAAGCCTTCATAGGAAAGGGAAAACTGATCCGCCAAATCTCCGACGGCTTTTTTATACTCATCCCGTGCTTTCTTCAGAACATCCTGAACCGCCACATCCATGACTGCCTTGGTCTCTTTTTTGATGGAGGCAATCCGTACCCAGCTAATGGCGCCAAAAGCCGCCTGGATGGCTTCATAGGGGTGCAGTTCTCCATCCCCTGTCTCTCCCGCTGCCAGGATCTTTTCCCTGATATCAGACAGCATGGTACGATCTGCTAGGAAGGTCTCTGCATACTCATGGGGTGCTCCCGCATCCTGCAAGGCAGATTTTTCCAAAACCGCAATCAGGGAAATCTGACTTTCCAGCTGCTTTGCCGTATCCTTTGCCAGCTTTTTCTGCAGCTGTAAAAGATAGTCTTCTTCCTCTTTCCCAAGCTGGTCCTGCATCCACTGAATGGGCCAGGGATGGGAGGCCGAATAGTTACTTAAGGACAGGATGCTCTTTTCCAGATCCAGTTCTCTTGCATTGGGATTCAGGGCCGCTGCCAGATCCAGAAAGCTCTCGCCACCCTCTGCGAAGGCTTCCTCCAAAACCTCCTCCAAAACTTCATTTTCCAGGAGCACAATATCGCTCTTATCTCCAATGCGAAAAGCCGGATCCACTCCCACCTGATGATAATGGCTTCGCAGGAGAAACTGGCAGAAGCTGTCGATGGTGGTGATCTGCGCATTGTGCAAAAGGCTCTCCTGATACTTCATAACCTGATCCCCGGGATGAGCCTTTAAATACTCCTCGATCTTGCCCTGGAGTCTTTGCTTCATCTGGGCAGCCGCTGCTCTTGTAAAGGTCAAAACCAGGATCCTGTCGATGCTTACAGGATTCTTTTGATCCGTCAGGCGGGACATGATACGCTTCGTCAGCACCGCAGTTTTTCCGCTGCCTGCTCCTGCCGAAACCAGGACATCCTGATCCCTTGTTTCGATGACTTCTTTTTGCTGCTTCGTATATTCCATGCTTTAATCCTCTTTTGCCGGATCACTTGCCGGTTCTTGGTCCTTCATTTCTCCGCCAACAGTAAACGCACCCGCATCCACACCTTTGCAGGCTTTCTTGCAATACCCCTCGATGGTTTCATCAAAGCCGCAGATCGCCCCATAAGGACAATACTGGCAACTGTCAAATCCGCTTTGTCCCGATCCGATGGTGATGGGATTGACTGCAATGTCACCCTTTTGGATCTCCTCCTGCAGGGCATCCGCCTTCTGCAGTGCGAAGTCAAGATAGGTCTTCATCTCCTGCTCTGTTGCCGTCTGGCTGTTGGAATAAAAGCTCCCGTCCGCCTTGCGCCGCAGGGCCACAACGTCAGAGACGCCCTTTTCTTCAAACTCAGCATCCAGAAAACGAAGGACCTCATCATTTTCCAAAAACAGGCCCTTGCAAATCATTTCCTTTCTGAGTGAGGATAGGATCTTCTCTTCTTTTTGCTCCGGTGCGATCATGGGATCCTGCAGCCTGTAATACAACATGGCTGCGGGCTTTACATCAGCGTCTTTGCGCTTTTTCTCCAAAAGAGAAACCGCCTGGGACAGATAGATGGGAAGCTGCAGGGAAATCCCGTAAAACAGCCTCGTCAGATCCAGATCTCTCTTGCCGGATTTGTAATCCACCACCTTCACATAGAGCTTGCCGTCCTGTCCTTCCGCCAGATCGATGCGGTCGATCACACCTCTGATATGATGCACCGCTTCGTCCTTGAAAAAGTGCTCAAAGTAAGCCGGTTGAAACTTTCCTTTCCGGAAATGATACTGCATCCCATCAACACTGCGGCGCAAAAGCTGTTCCATCTGCCCGGCCTGAAATTCATTTCGTTTATTAGCCCGAAGAACCCGGTAGTCCTCCTCAGCGATCACCTGCTCCATAAGCTCATGCAGCAGGGCCCAAATCTCCTCTTCCTCCAGGTCCTCTAACCGGATACCCTTTGCCTCCAGCGACTGCATAAAAAGCTCCATAACCTTATGATAGACACTTCCCTGGTCCGATACCTCCAGGCGGAACTGCCTCTTTTCCTGCAGGCGCAAACCGTATCGAATGAAATGGGCAAAACGGCATCCCGCCATGAGCTCAAGCCTTGATACCGCACCATTTTTCTCAAACAGTGAAAGGGCCGTCACTTCCTTGAGATACGCAGGCTCATATCGGAAGAAGGCTTTTCGTTTCAGATCAGCAGCTATCCGCTCATCCTCATAAAGGGCAGACAGCACCGTAAGCTCCGGCGTCTGACGTCCTTCTGCCCGAAGGCGAAGAAGCTTTGCCAGATCATCCAGCCCATCCTCCGGTGTAGCGATCCTTGCCACCTGGGAAAGCTCACTGCCGCCACTTTCGATCTTCAGATCCGGGTACAGAGATAACAGATTGCCGATAAGATAAGAGGGCATCAAACCCTTTCCTGCAGCATCCAAAAGAGCATAGGACAGATAGAGCTTTTCTGCAGGCTTGGTCATGATCTGATACAGATACAGCCGCTGCTCGTAAAGCTTCTCTCTGGGGCCGGGCGCCAGTGCAATTCCGCTCTCTGTTAAAAACTCTCTTTCAATATCCGAAAGCAACCCTCCGGATGCATTTTTCTTTGGAATATTGCCTTCATTGATCCCCAGGAAAAACAGAGCACTGACACGATCTAGTCTGGTTCTCTGGATATCACCCACTACCACCTGATCCACCTTCTGGGGAATGGTGCCGATACGGATCTCCGAAACGCCCGCCTCAAAGATCTCCAAAAATTCCCTGCAGCTAAGCTCGTCCTCACCGATAAGGTCATGGATCTGCTCCAGCACCTTCATGATCTGGGAAAAGATCTTCTCGTATTCCTTCGCCAAGGAGGGCTCTCCCTGGGCTGCAAACTTCTCTGCCATAGCCAGGCATTTTTCTTCCATCCGCTGCTGCACACAGATCTCGTATATCGCCTGTGCCCAATCACCGGCGCTCTTACATCCCTTCTGAAGGGGCTGCAGGATCTCGCAAAGCATCTGCCGAAGGGGCTCAATCTCCGGAGCCTCCTGTCCTCTTTCAAAGGGCTTTGAGAACTGATGCCTGCCCCGAATGCCCCGCTCCGTCAGATACCGATCAAAGCGATCGATCTGATCCGGCGTAAAGTCTGTCATAAAGCTGGACAAAAGCCCCATCACGCTTTCATAAGAATAGTTCTCACACTCTGTCCGAAGTGCAAACCTTAAAAAAACACTGAGAGGATTCTGCAGAACGCTCCTGGATGTGTCCATATAAAAAGGAATCCGGTATTTCGTCAGCTCCTCCCTTAAGATTTCACCATAGCCCTCCGTATCTCCCGTTACAATGGCGATATCCCGGTATTGATATCCCCGGCGGATCAGCTCACAGATCCTGCCGCAGCAGTTTTGGACCTCTTCTCTTACATTCACCGCCTCAAAGATCCGGATGGCATCCTGGGAACCCCTGTAAGCGTGATTTCCGAAGCGCAGAAGCTCTTTTTCCAAAAAGGCCATAGGAGGATTGCCTGCGTAGCGAAAATGGCTTTTATCCGTCAAATAACAGGTTGGAAGCACAGGGGTCTTTACCTCCCCTGCCAAAGCCACAAGCTTATCATAGGTTTTTTGTGCCAGCGCGAATAAACGATCCGTGCCCGACTCCAGTTCTCCATCAGCGCAAAGGATCACGGAAACCTCCTCACAGGCTCTAAGCATCTCCTTCACTGCCAGATTCTGAATGGGAGTAAAGCCTGTGAAATTATCAAACAGCACGTAGCTTCCTGCCATCAAGCGAGACTTGGGGATTGCATCCCGCAGCTGCAAAAGAGCCTCCTCGGTGGTGATGTATTTCTCACGGATATAGGCACCAAAGGCCTCATAGATCAGCTTCAGATCCTTAAGCTTTGCCGGCAGATAGCCCCTGCCGCTGCTCTTTTCGATCATCTCATCAAGCTGGGCCGGAGAAATATCATACTGGTAAAATTCCGAGATCTGGGATTTCACCTCATGCACATAGCCGGTGCGTCTCATACGCCCCTTCAAAAAGCCCAGTTCCTCCTCCAAAGAGAGGGCTACGCGGCGAAGGATGAGATTTTTCCCCGTATCATCCAAAACGTCCCTTTTCTTCTGTCCCACTTCATCAGCGATGCGATGGGTCAGTCTTGAAAAGCTGAGGACGTCGATGTTCGTAATGGCATGACGGGGATGCAGGCGAAGAATCTCCCTGGTAGTGCTCATGGAAAACTGATCCGGCACAATGATGAAAAACTGCTTGTCCGGGTGCTCCATGGAAAGCTTGATGATCCGCTCATATGCATATGTACTTTTTCCGCTGCCGGAGGCTCCGGCGATGATCTGAAGGCTCATACAGACTCCTTTGCTATGGAAAACGATAACTACCCAAATCGATGCTGCTATTGCCTGCTATGATCCGGATAGTTATCCCTAAGTTACCGTTATGCTAATTATACAACTGTGAATGGTCCAATTAGTTGGACTTTTTACAAAAAAACGAAAAATTATTCAAATACTTGCTTCATGCTTTCATAGTGAAGGAAGATTCCCTGATCCGCCAGTTCTTTGATCTCCTCCAAAGATGCAAAGCGAAAGCCCTGGGCCTCTTCTGTCTGGATGGTGATATCCGATTCATCAAACTCTCCGACGAACCGATAGATATCAACAAAGTAGTTATCTCCCTCATCGGGATTTTCCCGCTTGTAGGAAAAGACATATCCGCCTTCCCATCCGGTCACATCGATGCCTATCTCCTCCAGCACCTCACGTCTGACAGCTTCCTCGGAAGACTCTCCGGCCATAACACCACCGCCGGATACCTCCCACCAGCCTGCAGCCCAGGCTTTTGTCATCACCCGCTGGGTGATGAGATACTTGCCGTCACTTTTTCTCTGAAGAACTCCAAGCACCGTCAGGTGAAAATCACCATCCTTCATATGCCAGTCGTTCTTTTGCATGGTGCGTCCGGTCTTTTGTTTATTTTCATCGTAAATATCCCAGTACTCCATGCGATTTATTTCTCCTCGCTCTTCTTTTCTCTGGACTCAAAAGGGTTCATGTCCAGTCCGCGATTTCTGTCACCCTGCAGATCTTTTCCGAACTCATAATCATTGCCCGGAAGGATTGCATTTAAGAGAATACCCAAAATTGCTGCGATGGAAAGTGCAGTCAGGGTAATGGATGCGGAACCGATGGTGAAGGTCAGTCCGTCAGAGAAGCCCAGTCCACTGACAAGGATCACTGCAGCGATGATCAGGTTTCTGGACTTGGTGAAATCCACCTTGTTCTCAACCACGTTTCTCACACCGATTGCGGAGATCATTCCATACAGCATGAAGCTGACGCCACCGATAATTGCGGAAGGAAGAGAACCGATGAGAGCAGCTACCTTCGGGAAGAAGCTGAGGATCACTGCAAATACGGCGGCGATCCGGATGACTCTGGGATCATATACCTTGGAAAGCTCCAGAACGCCGGTGTTCTCTCCGTAGGTGGTGTTTGCAGGACCACCGAATGCTGCGGAAAGGGAGGTTGCAAGACCGTCACCGATAAGGGTTCTGTGAAGACCGGGATCCTGAATGAAGTTCTGTCCAACCGTTGCGGAAATGGCAGAAATATCACCGATGTGCTCCATCATGGTAGCGATGGCGATGGGTGCCATAACCAAAATTGCAGTCAGGTCAAATTTGCAAAGGATGAAAGGCGGAAGACCTACCACCGAAGAGGATGCCATGGATGTAAAATCCAGGATGGCGCTTCCGTCGGGATTGGTCAGGCCTGCGAAATGCATGATCAGCGCTGCTACATAAGAAATGACAACGCCCATGAGGATGGGGATGATCTTGAACATGCCCTTGCCCCAGATATTGAATATGATGATAACTGCCAAAGCGATGACTGCCAGAAGCCAGTTTGTAGATGCATTGCTTACTGCGGAAGGTGCCAGTGAAAGACCGATGCAAATGATGATGGGTCCGGTTACTGCAGGAGGCAAAAAGCGCATTACCTTCTGAATACCAACCAGCTTAATGATCAGTGCAAGCACCAGATACAAAAGACCTGCTACTACGATACCGCCGCAGGCGTAGGGGAGCTTTTCTCCCATGGACATTCCTGCGAAAATTCCGGTGTCCAAATTTGCAACTGTTGCGAAGCCGCCGAGAAATGCAAAAGACGAACCCAAAAATGCGGGTACCTTAAACTTGGAACAGAGGTGGAAAAACAGGGTTCCAAGTCCTGCACAGATCAGTGTTACCTGCACGCTCAGACCTTCGCCCTCAAAATAGGTATTTACCAGGATCGGCACCAAGATGGTTGCACCGAACATGGCAAACATGTGCTGGATTCCCAGAAGCAGCATCTTCGGGATTCCAAGCTGTCTGGCGTCAACAATTCCTTCTTTCTCTTTCATAGTCTCCTCCTTTACGCCCCCTCAGGGGTATTTTTTGTCACGTAATCGTGATTCAAAACCGAAATCATTTTATCACAGACCTACCCTGTTTTCCACCTGTAATTTTGCACGTTTTACAAAAAAATTTGCACCATCGGAGGCTAGATGCTAGAATGAAAAAGAGGTGGAATTCATGAACGAAAGATTTTTTGATCTGACAAGAGAAAAACAGGACCGTTTCATCAACGCAGCATGCAAGCTGTTTGCAGAAAACGGATATAAAAAAGCCAGCACCGATGACATCGTCAAGGAAGCCGGCATTTCCAAGGGATTGCTCTTTCACTATTTCGGAAGTAAGGAAGGGCTTTATCTCTATGTCTATGAGTATTCCACCCGCTATGTCAGAATGGAGTATGATCGCAGCATTCCCAAAAACGGAATGGACTTTTTCGAGCTGCAACGCCACATGGAAAAGGCCAAGCGCGAGATCATCCGCTACTACCCTTACATGACACTTTTCATTCAGCGTGCCTTCCGTGAGAACGACAAGGAACTCATCGACAAGTTGGCGGAAAACATGGACAACTACAGCGCCCTGTTATCAGAGGTATATTCCCGCGCGGATGTTTCCATGTTTGCACCGGATGTAGATCCTTCGGCGATCCTGAAGCTCTGTCTGTTCGCCTCCGACGGAATCCTCAACGACCAGTTCCTATCCGGCAACATCAATCCCGATGCCTTCCTGGAGGAGAGCCTTCGGTATATCTCGCTTTTAGAGAAGCATATGTATGGGTGAGGCAGTGTAGCATTCTTTATTCCTAAACTCCTCCGGATGTTTATTTCACCCAAATACCATCCCTTCCGCATGCCCAGTCAAGGATGGGGCGAGCATCCGGTTCAAACAGATCCTTTGGTATTTCTTTTCTGTCAAAGAACCTATGCTCCACTACTTCACTGTCTGTATCCGATATCTTACCGGAAAAGCTTTTCGTGTGAAATATAACCGATAAAGAATAAACTACATCTCCATTCGGATAATGGATCAGACGGTCATCTCCGGAATACAATCCAAACAGTGATAAGTCTGATACTTCAATCCCTACTTCTTCCCTGATCTCCCGGATAGCAGTCTGCTCATATGTCTCACCGATCTCCATGGCCCCGCCGGGCACGCACCACTGTCCTGTGTCAGAACGTTTTTGAAGTAAAAGCTGTCCTTTATCATTTTCGATAAGAACCCCGCAAGCTGCAGTCATGACAACCTCATGTCCAATCTTTTTACGAAGATCCATAATGTAGTTCATCGGTTACTCCTCTGCCAAAAACATAATTTTTTATCCCCGCACGCCGAAGGAATGCTCTCCCTCCACCGGATCCAGCCACTCTTCCTGCATATGATCGATGCGGATCCAGTGTCCGTTTTCTACCGTGGGGATCATTCGATCGATCATATCTTTTTTTCCCTGGATTTCCATCAGGACACTGCCATCTGAAAGATTCTGCACCCATCCCGTCAGATTCAACTGAGAGGCGGCCATCATGGATAAATACCGAAATCCAACACCCTGTACTCTTCCATATACCCGAATCCGCTTGCGGACGATTTCTGTGTTACTGATCATCTTAACCCTTTCCCGATAAGTCTTGCTTGGTTTATAGCTGATTGATGACACTCTGTACCGTATCCTCTATGGATGATCCATCTTCTGAAACAACCAACTGGGCATATTTTTCGTAAAGCTTCGTTCTGGTTTCAAACATGCTATCAAAGCTCTCATCTTTTCTGAGAACCACGCCACGCTCCCTGATATCCTTCAGACGCTTTTTCAGATCCTCCATCTCCACTTTCAGATATACGATCTTCCCGCCTTCTGTTAAATGCTTCATGGCAGCATCACTATAAACCACGCTGCCTCCGGTGGCTACAACGGTGCGCTTCACATCAAGTCCAAGCACCGCCTGCTCTTCTTTTTCCAGAAAACCGTCAACACCGCACCTCTCAATGATCTCATTTAACCTGGCCTGCTCTTTTTGCTGGATCTCAATATCCGTATCTACAAAATCCATACCGAGGATCTTAGCCAGTATCACCCCCACAGTGCTTTTTCCGGATGCCGGCATACCGATCAAAATGATGTTCTCTTGACTCATGTTCCTCCCCTTTTGTTCAATGCATAAAAAACTTCATTTGCTCCTCTTGAAAACATATGTTCGAAGTGGTATATTCAACTCACTATGAAACAACTATCCCTTTTCCCCGAAGAGAATACGGATCCGCGGTCCCCGGAGTCTGTGAACTGGAACCTTTGGCACGGTTGTACCAAAGCCAGCGCAGGCTGTCTGAACTGCTACATGTATCGCAGGGATGAATCCATCGGCAAGGATCCTTCCATCGTGCAAAAAACGGAAAGCTTTGACCTTCCGGTACGGATCCTTCGTTCAGGAAAAAACAAGGGCCTTTACAAGATTCCCGCAGGCTCCCATATTTTTACCTGCTTTTCTTCCGACTTCTTTCATCCGGCTGCGGATGATTGGAGAGAGGAAGCCTGGGCCATGATGAAGGAGCGCTGGGATTGTACTTTTTTCATGATCACAAAAAGACCGGAACGCATCGCCGAACATCTTCCAAAGAGCTGGGGCAAAGGCTGGGAGCATGTCACCATCGCAGTCACCTGTGAAAACCAGGAGATGGCTGATAAGCGGCTTCCCATCTACCTATCTCTTCCGCTGTTTCATCACTCCGTTATGATCGAACCCATGCTGTCTGCAGTAAATCTGCAGCCCTATATAGATGCCTATAAAGCACCGGAGGGAACCCCCGTCCTAAAACATGTTTCCGTAGGGGGAGAATCCGGTTCCAAAGCCAGGATCTGCGAATATTCCTGGGTGGAATCTGTCCACACCCAGTGTATGAAAAACGGGATCTCTTTTTACTACCATCAAACCGGAGCAAAACTCCTGAAGGACGGAAAGCTCTATCAAATCCCCAGAAAGCTGCAGCACTCCCAGGCACACAAAGCAGGACTGGATTCTCTCAGGTCCTGAGGATCATCCTTCTGTCATCACTGAAAATTCCAAATACCTTTTTGCTTTTTCCAGGTTCTCACCCGGATAGTTTTCCATGAAATAGGCGTTGCCGGAAAGTGCGTCTGTATAGTATCGCAGTCCCAATTCAAAACAGAGCTTCTGTACCACCAAAGGAAGCAGCTTAAGTTCCTCTTCTGTTAACGCTCCGTGGAACTTCTGATACCCTGACAGGATTCCCCGGTAAAGGGCATCATCCAACTTTCCGTCTCTGATACAGCAGGACCTGATGCACTCCGCCAAATCCGTAAGAACATTCCCCGGCATCAAGGTATCCATATCGATAAAGGAAATCAGTTTGTCTCCGGAAAAAACAGCATTCGAAAGCTTTGCATCACCGTGGATGGCTTGCCTGGTGGGTAACTTCAGAGCAATGAACTTTTCTGCATTTTCCTTTATCAGTTCATCAAGCCACTGATCTCTTTTAACTGTTTTTCCATCCAAAAACCTGTATTCTTTGTAATACCATTCCGGCTCATGGAAATGCAAAATGGCGCTCTTCGGCAGATCAGAAAAAGCCGCCAAAATCCCATGGAGCTTTGCCAAACCTTCCCCTACACACACGGCCTGCTCATAGGTTTCTATCCGGCTTTTAACCTCACCGTCAATATACCTGTAAACCCGCCAGATACTTCCGTCTGTGTCCCGATACAGATAGCCTCCCTCGCGGCATAAAACCCACTTCGGAATGATCCAATCAGAGATCCTGTCTTTTGCCTTGTCATATGCCAGGCGAAGCTTCCTGTAATTATCTTCCAGCATATCCCATCTGCCCTCAAACAGACTTCCTTTCAGCTGCTGACAGATATACCGGGTATCCTGAGTTACAAGAAAGGTTCTATTGATATGACCGCCTTCCAGCCTTTGGATCTCGGAAGGCTTTCCTGATAAAAAATGAGATACGACTTTCTCAACCTTTGCTTCCATCCTGTTTCTCCAAAAGGGGCTGCAATTTATCCGTTGATCTCTTCTACCTTTTCAATGGGCTTTACGGTCATTTCCACCCAGGTGGGCATGAAGCTGCTTTTGATGGCATTTCCAACGGAGCGGATATTGGACCATGCAGTACAGTAAAATGGCACCTTGCCACGATCCAGAATCTCCAGGGCAAGGCGGGTTGTCAGGGCCGACGCAATTCCTTTTCTGCGATACTCCGGCAGCACATCTACTCCGATCTGCCACATCTCTTTGGCATCCGCAGAACAGGCAGCTAATCCCACCAGCTTTCCGTTATCATAGGCACCTACGCCCAAAACGTCCAACTGCTTTCTGTCGCTGCACAGTGCATGGGACCACTCCGGTACATACAAGGGTGCAAAATCAGCCTGCTCCAAAACCTTTGTTTCATAGGCGCAGGGCAATGTTGTTAATCTGTCAAGATCCGGAAGATAGTACTCTGCAATAAAACAAACCGTCTGCCCCATCGGCTCAATGCGCTGATTGAGCCAGTACATGTTAGGCGGTTCAAAGCAGTGGTAAAATTCGAATTTCTCCACGTACTCTTTTACCACGTCGTATAATTCTTTTGTGGCAGCTGCCACCGTATTTTTCCCATAGGAGATCATACCGCATCCGATGGGCTGACTATAGTAGCATTTCGCCTTTTCTCCCAACCGAAAAGGTACGATCACATTGGTATCCGAAAAAAAATCCTCCACGCTGCAGCCGATATCCTCCGCTGACTGCTTCATGGCAATTTGCAACAGTTCTTTGTTCGTCATACTAATCCCTTTCCTGCTTTTGCACTCACGGTGCTTTTCGGATCATCTCATCTACTTCATCTGCCGTGTAAGCATAGTCTCCCAGCCGGCTTCGAAGGCTTTTCACCTTTTCGCTGCACAAGGATACCTTTTCGGCATCTCCTTTTTCCTCATAGACTCTGCTCATAAAAGCGGTGTGGGCATACTCCCCTACCCGGTAAAGATCTTCATAGCCTTCCGGGGCCGTCAGACTGCTCATCCTGCGTACGTAATAATCTGTCAAAACCTCGCCATAAGCCCTGTGCTCCAGTCGGTAATCAAATACTCCGGCATAGGTCTCTACCGGATCTTCCACATCCCGATTCTTATACCGGATGGAGGTGATCAGATAGATGAAACTAACCAAAAAGCCCAGGCACGCCACAACAATGAGAATGTTCAGGATTACTTTTAGTGTTTTATTCATGCTTTACCACCTCCTGAATCTTCACGGCTTTCCGGGCGCGGCTCAAGTCCAAAAAGTTCTGCAGCTCTTTATCATCAAAGGCAAAATAAGTACGCATGGCAGCCTGTAATTCCTGATCTATATCTATGATGTAGGACAGATATTTTTCGTCCTTTTCCGAGTTTTTCTGTGCTTCAAGCACTTCATAGAAGCTCTCTACATACATGCAAAAATTCATGATATCCGTGTCCAGTCCATCAAAGTACTCCGGATCATCCGATCGCAGTATGATCTCTTCCATCAGCTTAATGCACTCATAGTACCCATCTGCCACATACTTCACGCTGTTAAACCGCTTAAATTCTTCCGGCGGAGAATTCAGCACCTGATGATTCATCAAATACTCTACAAACTCTATATATTCTCCCCGACTAAGATACCCATCCGCTTCCTCGGCATAGGTCTCTGCATGCTTTATTGCATCGCGCTTTCTCTCTTCCCGGGGATCGTGATCGGCATAGTTTAAGGAACCGGCTACCAGCATAATGATGATGCCTACCAAAAGAGCCACCAGGATCGCTGCTTTTTTGCCCAGTCCCTCTACGGATCCGGCAAACCCGGCCACCTCTTTTTCCGTGGCTGCATAGTCCTTCTGAAAGCTCTCCATATTTTTCTGATGCTGCACCGCAAAGGGATTATCTGCGCCGCAATAAGGGCATTTTATTTCTTCGGGCCCGATTTCACGCCCGCATTTTTCACATAGCATCCGTGGTTTCCTCCTGCTGCGTGGTGATTCCTTCTTTCTGCAAAAATTCCTCTTTTCTTTGAGCATCATGTCTTTTCTCTGCTCTGTCGGAAAGCCATAAGCCACCGAACAAAAGCAAAAGAAGCACAATGATCGCTATAAGGACAATGCGTATCGTGCCGCTCATTCCCTTTCGAAGCTGACGGTCTCCCTTCTCTTTTTGCTCTGCCAGATCCTCCCGGATCCCCTCCAGCTTCTCCATATATTCGGTTTCTTCTTGAGGCGCATAACCGGTTCCGCAATAGGGACAGCGGACAAGGCTTGCTTCAAATTCAGCACCGCAGCTTTCACATATTATTGTTTCCTTCATCATCTTCTCACTCCGGGAGGGCATGTTTTGCACTCCATTCTATTTTTTCAAAAATGCTTCCATACTCCGGCATCTGGGATCGTATCTCTTCCAGCCGTTTTTCAAAGGTATTCACCGTCTCTGTATTTTGGGTCTCTACAAAGATCTCCTTTAAAAACAAAAGGTCCGCGTATTCTCCAAGCATATAGTAATCTCTGTACTGCTCTGCAACCTCCGCGCCGCCTCTGAAGGGACGGGAAAGATCCGCTACGACGCCATAGTTTTCCCACTCCAGATAGTTTCGAAGGTTGTTCGGTGTGAGGGTATCCTCTTCCACATAATTAAACTTCAGTTCCCGGGCTGCGCCCATTATAAGTACAATAAAGACGCAAAACAGGATGATATTCACAACCAATGAAACTCCAAAAACAACTTTCTTATTCATGGATGATCACCCCCTCAAGATAGGCTTGCTGCTCGATATCCGAGCGGTTCAAATAGTCTTCCCTGGCTGCATCATCCAATCCCAGATAAACCTTCAGCATGGCATCCGCTTTCTGCTTCATGTCAAAAATATAAGTGCCGTAAGGGTCTGTTTCGATCTCCGACTGCATTGACTCAAATTCCCGATAAAACTCGTTGATTTCTCTCCTGCAATCGCTGACATCCGTATCTTCATGATACCGTTTAGCCTGCTCTCCGTACATAAGGGCTGACTCCATCTTTGAAACCAGGTTCTCATAATCGTAGGCCAATTCCCAGATCAGATTCAGATCCTCATAAGGGGGCTCCCATTCTGCGATACGGTGATAATCCTTAAAAGCAACAAAGCCGGTATAATCTCCGGCATCCAGATACTCCTTGATGGTCTTTGCATAGGTATCGTATTCTTTCACCGACTCCATTCGCATGGCGTCAGAGCGAAAATGATAAGCATTTTCCTTCACATACAAGGCAACGCCATCGGCGATCAAAAGCACCAGCATCATCACCGCACTGATGATCAGGGGAAGATTCCCGGAAAGGACTTTTGCAAGTCCCCGTTTGCCTGTCTCTGTTTTCTCCTTGTAGGTTTTCAGATCGGCCCGATGAGAAGCCGTTTCCGTAATGACTCTGCCGCAATAGGGACAGATTTCATCTGTCAATCCCAGTTCGGCACCACAACTTAAGCACTTCATAATTCAGATCCTTTTTCTTACATCTCTTTGATGGCATCAAAGTCGGTTAACAGGTTATACAGCATATCTTCAGACAGAATCCCCCGCTTCAGATCTGCCGGAAATTTGCCCTTCTCATCATCTTCAAAATCATCCCGCCAAACCGTCTGGTAGTATCGTTCCAGATCCTTCACATCCGACAGGACATCCCTGTACAGCTTTGCTGCTTCCTGAAGTCTGGGCAGTGCATCTTTCACCCTGTCAGCCTTCTCTTCCATCAGTTGTATCCGTTCTATCTGGTTCATTTCACCACTCCTTTGACGCTCTCCCGGCCTTCATAAATTACCCTACTGATTTTATCACAAGGAACTGTTTTTTGATAGATGAAAAAGATCAAGAACATGTGTTCTGCGCATCATTTGCATCCCATATCTAGCGGTTGCATTTTCAGAACATTTGTTCTATCATAATAACACAACCATATGTTCGAAAAGGCATTGAAAACAGGTAAATATGGGAGGTTTGGGATATGGAAGAATATAAGATTTTTGCAGTAGATTTCGACGGAACACTGTGCTATAGCAACTGGCCGGAATTAGGTGACCCCAATACCGTCCTCATCGATTATCTGAAAAAATGCAAGGCCCTGGGACACAAGATCATCCTTTGGACCTGCCGGGCAGGGGAGCCCCTTGAGAACGCCGTTTCATGGTGCAAAGAGCAGGGGCTTATCTTTGACGCCATCAATGATAACCTTCCGGAAATCGTGGCCCTTTACGGCAACAATTCCCGCAAGATCACCTGTGATTACTATATCGATGACAGGGCCTGCCTGCCGGAGGATATGTTAAAGCTCACTGCTTAGTATCCTTTGTGCCAGTTTTTACTCTGTAATAGGATCTCATCTGTCCACAGATGCCAGTTCCATGCAGTCAGGATACCCATAAAGATGCATATCAGTATTTGTGTGATAAAAACTTCTCTCTTAAACATGTAACTCCCTTTTGTACACACAAGCATCATAAGTTACACTTCCGTCAAGCTTTGTATATTGACATTCCTTCCAGAAGGTCATCCCCAGTTTTTCCATAACACGTTTGCTCTTTGCATTCTCTTTTGCAAACTCACCCATTATGGCGCGGACTCCTTTTTCTTTATCCACATAGTCTATGATGGCCTTCATTGCCTCAGGAACTAGTCCCCGGCCCCAGCAATCTTTTCTCAGGTTATATCCGATATTCCAGATATCCAGCTCTTCCTTGTAGTAGATTCCGCCCATTCCTACCAGCTCACCGGTTTCCTTCAGCACAAAGCCAAGATCATAGGTATCCTTTCCATCCGTATCACGAGATTTAAGCCATTCTCTTGTAACCTCAATGTCCTGATGAAGGGGATAAATCATATATCTGTTTACATCGGGATCGGAGGTCCATCGAAAGATAGCCTCTGCATCCTCCAGGGTAACTGTCCTCAAAATAAGTCGTTCTGTTTCTATACGTCGTTCCATGACTCTTATCCTCCTCGTTTCTCTTTCACGACTGATCATGACAGCTTCTGATTCATTTTCTCTTATTTTGAAGAAAGATGCAACCGCATTTCTTCCATTCCGAACTCAACCAATCCTGTCTCTTTAAATCCAACAGATCGATATAATTTCTTCGCTATAGAATTGCCCGGCACCACTCCGGTATAGATTTCGGATACGTCAAATTGTTCCTGTAAATACCGGATGCCCAATTCCAGGGCTCTGCGTCCGTATCCTTTGTTTTGATACTGACTGCCGATCATAAATTTCCAAAGCGTATAATAGGACTTAGCTTCGTAGTATCCCATCATAATAAATCCTACGACTTCGGAGCCGTCACACACTGCAAAGGGAAAGGCTGTCCCTCCATAAACATAGGCCTGTGCCAGGGAATCTCCATTGGATGATACAAAGGATTTTTGATCCTCATGAACCTTTAATGCAAGTACTTCGTCCAGGTTTTCTTTTGTAATTTCCTTTAATTGAATCAAGTTGGTTGTCCTCATTATTCCGGATATGCAAAGACACGGAAATCGCCCTTTTCTATTCATTTAAAAATTCAGCGATCTTCTCATGCTTATCCACATGCTCCTTCAGGTATTTTTGATAAAGGGACGTTCCTACAAAGAAGCGTTTAAACCGCGTTGACGCCGCTGAAAGACAGACGATTCCCAGGAGAAAGAAGGGAATCTGCGGAATCACCGGGATCAACAGGCCCACAAACCCGAGGATAAAACATAAAATCGATGCGATGGTTAATACAATTTTTCTCATTGTTCATCACATCCCCATCTCGTCGTATTCTTTTTGAGCCTTCGCCATCTCTGATGCGGAAAAGGCGCACAGCTTCACATGGATATCGTAATCCGGATAGCTTTCCGTAAATTTCCGGTAGGCTCTCAGGCACTGCTTTGTGGATTCCGCTACGGGATTTTCCAGGCTGCCGCCGAAGATACCGGAGCTGATCAGGGGAAACGAAATGCTGTGATAGCCGTTTTTCATCATCACTTCCAGGGAATGAAAGTAAGCCATAAACAACTCCTCAAAGGCCGTGGGTGTTACGGCAAAATTCGGTCCCACTGCATGGATAATGGCCTTTGCATTTTTCATCTGAAAGGCAGGTGTGATCACTGCATCGCCATCTTTCAGAGGTGTTTGATAGGCCCGGCAGGCCTCTGTCAGTTCTCTCATTCCTGCTTTAGCAAATATCACACCGCAAATACCGCCTCCGGCCCAAAGACCGCTGTTGGCTGCATTGACAATAACATCCGCCTCCTGATCTGCACAGGACCCATGGATCAATTCTATCTGACTATTGTTCATAAAAATCATCTTCCTTCCTGCAAAAGCTCCTTTTGAAACTCATTTTGAATATAGTTCTTCCATACCAATTCGTCAAGAAGTGTGGTAAAATAGCAAACGACACAAAAAAGGAGAATGAAAATGGCTATTACAAAGGATCAAATTCGCTTTTTGGAAAATATTGCTGCCAACGGTTATGTAGGCCTGGAACAGCTGGAATACGACGGTTGGGAGCTTCGCTTTACCAACGGCTTTACAGGCCGCGCCAATTCAGTTCAGATCAAAGAAGCTTCCACCATAGAGCTTCCTGAAAAAGTTGCCTATTGCGAACAGGAATACGACAAACACGGCTTACCCTGTATCTTCAAGCTGACAGATGCAGACAAAGAATTTATCTCCTACCTGGAAAAACGGGGCTACCAGGTAGTAAAACCTACCGACGTTATGACCCTCCCCCTTGAGGATGCTCACATTGACTATGATGTTACTTCGGTTTTGGACGCCGTCACCTTCAGTCCTAAGCCGGAGGATTGGTTTGAATCCTACTTTGAATATGAGGATCTGACGGATCCTGCAAAACAGGAGATGACAAGACAGATCCACGCCAAGGTTTCCGTGGAGCAGATCTATATTAAGATCCTTCAGCAGGATCGCGTGGTTGCTGTTGCTTCCCTGGCTATTGAAAGTGGCTACAGCCTTCTGCATAACGTGGTGGTTGCTCCCGATTGTCGCGGCATGGGCCTTGGGAAAAAGCTGTGTCAGGCAGCGATCCTGAAATCCAAAGACTGCGGAGCCTGTCATATCTATCTGCAGGTTATGCAAAACAACCCCATCGCATTAAACCTTTACAAGAGACTGGGCTTTGAAAAACAATACACCTATTACTATGTAATGAATCATGCAGAGGAGTTTCGTAAAAATGTTGAGACGGCCATTTAAGCCGTCTCATTTTTTAATCATTTTGCCTGCTGATAAACTGGATCTGCGGGATAACCGCCCCGGAGCTTTTGCATTCCGCGCTGTACCGCATCCTTGGAATCCTTCCAGTCCGCATCCTTATTTCGGTAGTCAAACTTTTCAATGAGCCACGCCACATCGTCTCCGACACGCTTTAAATTCTCTTCCATCTTGGGGAACAACAGAGCGCAGAGCTCTGCCTTCTGAGCATCATTTAACTGGTTGTCCATTTCCGCACAGATATCACCGAAATGGTGCAGGCAAAAGCCCTTGCTGGCGGTGATCATATCCTTCATGCCATTGTCCTTTTTAAACATGAAAAAGAAGGTATCCAGATATCTTGCATAGGTCTTTTTATACTGGTTGCAAATATAGCAGCTCTCCTCTTTTTCCTTCACCCAGTTTGCAATGCTGTTATCGGAGTTTTCCGATTTTTTCAGCTTGTTCAAAAGGGAGGTTTTGGACGGCGCATACATCTTGATCTGCTCAGCCAGCTGCTTTTCCATGAGAATGTAATGGGTCTTCAAAATCCAGGCATTTCCCAGGGTGTTGCCGTAGTCAAACATCTTCTTAAAATGGGTTCTGCAAAAACCCGCCTTATCCGTCAGATCCCGCATATCGCTTTCCATGTAGGATGCGGAAGATCCCAGCACCAGATCCAGAAGATCCTGCTCCACGTCCCGCTCCACAAAGCAAAGGGGACATTCATCTCCGGCTTTAAAGGCATCCGTCAGGGGTATGGTGTATAAGGTCTCTTTCATCGCTGTTTCCTCTTTCCTAAATGATTATGGAATGATGATATCACGATTTCAGAAAACTATCCATAAACTTAGTGAACTTTCTGAAAACTTCTTGTACTTTCCTTTTTTTTATTCTAAAATAGGGGTATCAGATTTCTTGTTATGGGAAATACTTTAGTGTATAAAAAGGAGACTGTGTTATGGCAAAAAAATTCGGAAAACTGATGTTGCTGGGTACCATAATCGGCGCTGCCGCAGGTGCCATTTACTATTACAAGAAAAAAGACGAAGAGTACTTTGATGATGACGATTTCGATGATCTGTTTGATGATGATGACGATTTCGATTTTGACGAGGATCTCTCCGATGCAGCTGCGCCCCGCTATCCTGCATTCGATGCTATGAAGAAGGATGCATCTGCACTTGCTTCCGACGTAGCCGGTGTGGTAAAGGATTTCGCAGGCCCCGCAGCCGAGAAGGTAAAAGATCTTGCAGGCCCCGCAGCTGAGAAGGCTAAGGATCTGTATGACAGTGCCAAGGATAAGGCAAGGGATCTCTATGACAAGGCTACCGCATCCAAGGACGAGGATGTGGAAGAGGATTTCTTCTTCGACGAAGCCGATGATGAGGATGATCTGGAGGACGCCGTTACCGAGCAGAAGAAGGCAGAAAAAGAAGAGGCTGCCGAAGCAGTTGAAGAAGAGGTAGAAGACTTCTTTGATGAGGCAGAGGAAGACAAATAATCTGCCCTGAAAAATGAGAAAAAAAGAACTGCGATAGGTTTCTACCGCAGTTCTTTTTAATTCATATACCTTTGTTTTCTCAATCCGCGATGTGCAAACGCTTCTTAATTCCCATACGATCCAGCATCAGACCGAAGATCAAAAAGATCACGGCGCTTCCCGTAGATTGGATCACGTTTCCGGATGCGGAAAGAATGAATGCACTGGCTGCAGAGCCAAGCAGGATTCTCTCTGCTACATAATATCCCACAACCGTAATACCGTAAGCTGCAATGGCTGCAATCACATTTCTGGGGTTCACGATCTTTTCCTTTTTGGAGGTAAACAAAACCACCAGCAAAGGCTTGATCAAAAACGTAGCCGGAGCCCACATGGGTGCTGTCAAAAGATCGGCTAAGGATCCGCCGATGGCCGCTGCCGCGCAGGCATAAGGCATGGGCAAAAGGCTGGCTGCCAGATAGATCAGCGCATCACCGAAATGGATATAGGCGCCGCTCACACCTACCGGGATATGCAAAAGGTAAGCCGTCATCACACAGATCAGGGCTGCAAACAATCCCGCACAGGACATGTAGTAGATCCTGTCGTGGCTTTTTGCCGTTGTTTTTGTAATGGTTTTTTGTTTTGTCTGTTCTCTCATACGATTACCTCCCTCTTCATAATCCCCGATCATTCTATAATTTTTGTTCCCCAATTAATCTAATAAAAGATGCAGGTGATTCTCAAACGGAATACCGTAGATCTCCGGTTCCTGCTCCCGTTCCGCCTCTGCAATGGATTCCTGCAAAAAGACCATAGCCTTGTAAATGGCGGCACGGATGGGAATCTGCTTCAGCAGGCATCCGCATATCACTGCAGCAAACAGATCGCCTGTTCCGGAATAACTGCGTCCGTTAAAGCGGCTCTTTAAAAAGACTCTGTCCTTGCTCCAGATGGCCATATTACCGATGCTTTCTCCCTGCTCGATTCCGGTTACGATCACCATCTGATCCCGGGATGCCGACTCTAAAAGCTTTCTACCAATCTCCTCGATACGCTTTTCATAGTCCTCATCATCCTTATGACGTACCAGCTCCTCAAAGCTGTCTCCCGTCAAAAAGCAAAGCTCCGTCAGATTAGGTGTTACCACATCTGCATTTCTCACAAGCTGTCTCATACAATCCAAAAGGTCATCTGTAAAGATCTTGATCTTTTCCCCATTGTCTCCGAGTACCGGATCCGCCAGGTACAAAGATCCCTTTTGATGAAACTTCTCCAAAAAGGCAAGGACTTTCTCCATCTGCTTATGAGATGCCAGATAGCCGGAAACGATACCGTCAAACTGCTCTCCCGTAAGACTCCACTGCTCGGTAAACTGTCCCATTCGGTCGGTAAAATCGTCACAGTAATACGATTCAAAACCTGTCTGTGCAGTAAGCACTGCCGTAGGCAGAGGACAGGCCTGCAATCCCATGGTGCTGATCACCGGGATCGCTGCTGTCAGGGAACAGCGGCCGAACCCTGACAGGTCATTGATCAAAGCTACTTTTTTCATCTTATTTCCAAATCGATCCCTTATTTTACAGATTTACCTGAGGCATCATTGCAAAGGATTTCTCCAAATCTGCATCCGTCGGGATGTAATCACTCATTTCTCCGTCATTAAACTTCTGGTATGCCACCATATCAAAGTATCCTGTTCCGGTCAGACCGAATACGATGTTCTTGGCTTCTCCGGTCTCCTTGCACTTTAAGGCTTCATCAATGGCAACCTTAATGGCATGACTGGACTCGGGAGCAGGAAGGATACCCTCCACTCTTGCAAACTCCTGTGCCGCCTTAAATACCTCAGTCTGCTCAACAGCTACTGCCTTTAAGATCTTCTGATCATAGAGCTCGGAAATGATGCTGCTCATTCCGTGGTAGCGAAGTCCGCCTGCATGGTTCGCAGAAGGAATAAAGCTTGAACCCAAGGTGTACATCTTAGCCAGAGGGCAAACCTTTCCGGTATCGCAGAAGTCATATGCATAGCGGCCTCTGGTTAAGGAAGGGCAGGATGCGGGCTCAACTGCAATGATCTCATAGTCATTTTCACCCCGAAGGATCTCTCCTGCGAAGGGTGCGATCAAACCGCCAAGATTGGAACCGCCTCCTGCGCAGCCGATAATGGTATCAGCCTTGATGCCGTATTTATCCAGTGCAGTTTTAGCTTCCAGACCGATGACGGACTGATGCAGCAGTACCTGGGACAAAACGGAGCCCAGTACGTAACGGTAACCTTCCTGGGTGGTAGCAGCTTCCACTGCTTCGGAAATAGCGCAGCCCAAAGAGCCTGTGGTTCCCGGGAACTCTGCGTTGATCTTTCTACCTACTTCAGTATCCATAGAAGGAGAGGGTGTAACCTTTGCACCGTAGGTTCTCATCACTTCTCTTCTGAAAGGCTTCTGCTCATAGGAAACCTTTACCATATATACCTGGCAGTCCAGATCAAAGTAGGAACATGCCATGGAAAGAGCGGTTCCCCACTGTCCTGCTCCGGTCTCGGTGGTAACGCCCTTCAGGCCCTGCTTTTTCGCATAATAAGCCTGAGCGATGGCGGAGTTGAGCTTGTGGCTGCCGGAGGTGTTGTTACCCTCGAACTTGTAGTAAATATGCGCCGGTGTACCCAGCTTTTTCTCCAGGCAGTAAGCCCTTACCAACGGAGACGGACGATACATCTTATAGAAAGAACGGATCTCCTCCGGAATTTCGATGTAAGCTGTGGTATCATCCAGCTCCTGCTTGCAAAGCTCGCCACAAAAAACGCCTTCCAACTCTTCTGCCTTCATAGGCTGAAGGGTACCCGGATTCAAAAGCGGTGCGGGCTTTTTCTTCATATCAGCCCTGACGTTATACCAGCTTTTGGGCATCTCATTTTCTTCGAGATAGATCTTGTACGGAATTTCCTGATTCGGCATGTTTAAATCCCCCTTGTAATCGATAGTTTTATAGTTGTCATGTCCCATAGACACACAAGGGAAGTATAGCACACCTGTAGCTCCTGCACAAGTAGCGGCTTTTTGTGATCTCTATCCTATCACTGCGGTATCTTTCTGTAAAATACGAGGCTCTTATCGCTCGTGATAAAGTGGGGTTATATCACTTTCCCAAGCCATAATAGAGCATCTCATTATACCTGGCGTTTGCCTCCTCGGCTTCCTTCTTCTTTCTCCAGGTCTCAATCTCACTGCAGATGGCCAGCATTTCATCCACTACGACCTCAATACTTTTCGGTTTCTCATTGTATAGATAGGCCGTCATCCTCTGTATGGCTTTTGGACTTCCCAGCTGCTTTGCAATTTGTATGCCCAGTTCTTCCTCAAACCCCAGCTCTATGATGGCATTCAAAAGCCCTTCTCTTGCCCTGATCCATTCTCTTTGTTGATCCATTCTATTCTTCCCCCAATGATTCCCGGCTTATATAATTGGTCTTAGCCACCAGCCCCTTTTGAGAGATGGTTTCCGATACGCAGTGATCCTGTAGTGTTTGCCTTCCCGGCTCCTCTGTAAAAGTAACCTCTTTGCAGCCTTTCAGATCAGCCGGGTAAAACTCCTGTCTGAGGACATATCCGTTTTCCGATTTTACCAGAGACAGCTTTCTGGGAAAACTGAGGATCCCCCGAAAGCCCTCCTGCTCTGTGGGAATCTGCATACTCTCTTTGGAGTTTCCGAGCCACGCCATCAAAATGGTATCCTCACAATTGGAAAAAACAGTGCCTGCATAAAAATCATTTCCGGCATCAACCAGCCGGGGGCCCTTTATCGGATCCGTTTCCCGGAAGGTATCTCCGTCAAATTCCCCCACCAGGTATTGCATCAGCCTGGAATGAGGTTTACACCCTTTGGGAAATTTCCGATACTCACTTTCCGGAACATCCATACTCATCAAAAGGACAGCCTTTTTTGTATCCTCACCTTCTGCTTGCAAAAAGGTCATACAAGGGCATTCGATCATGCCCTGAAAGGCAGCTGCAGGGAGATGATATTCCCCTGTTTTCTCCCAGGATAAAAAGTTCTCGGAATGGTAAAAATCTATCCGGTCTTCCATGGTAATACACAGGCTAAAACCACCCCGGATGGAATTCGCAAAAACATGGGGATCCCTGGCAGGGGTATGCTCAAAGCCTTTGATAATGGGATTTCCCTCATACTTTTCAAAAGTTTCCCCATCCAAACTGTAGGCAAGGCATTGCTGTTCTCTTTTCGTCTCAGGATGGTGAGAGGTGTAAAAAGCCAAAAGCGGCGGAACCTTAGTGCTTCCCAAACCACTTCTGTTTTCTTTATCAAGCACACAACTACCAGAGTAGATATCCCCCATCTCATCCGGATAGAGGGCAATGGGAAGCTGCTTCCAATGCATGAGATCCTCAGATACTGCATGTCCCCAATGCATAGAGTCCCAGACCAGTCCCTTTGGATTGTGCTGAAAAAAGATATGATACCGGTCCTGATAGATAATCAGGCCGTTAGGATCATTGATCCATCCGTAGCCGGGTGTAAAATGGATACCGGGACGCAGCAGCATAAATGATCTCCTCCGTTTTTCTGCTCATGGTTGTATCACATTTTATCATAAGAACACTCTTTTGTCTCTTTCTGCCCATTTCCCGCAACCCATCACGGGTATTCAGCCAGCAAAAGCATCAGACACTTTTGCCTGGTATAGTTTGTGTATAGACTGAAAAAATGATATGTATAGGAAATATCTTGACAGATATACCTCAAAATGGTACTCTATTCTTTGCCGTGACGTGCAAAAAAAGAACACGTTATTGGTTGTTATAAGCCGATGTGGCTCAATTCATGACAAATGAGGAATGAAATGAGTCATTTGTAGGCAGAGCAGCTGATTACAAATCAGCTGTATATTTTATAAGCCGATGTGGCTCAATTGGCAGAGCAGCTGATTTGTAATCAGCAGGTTATCGGTTCGAGTCCGATCATCGGCTTTTTTCTTATGATATGGACCTTTAGCTCAGTCGGTTAGAGCAACCGGCTCATAACCGGTCGGTCCTGGGTTCGAGTCCCCGAAGGTCCACTTGTGAAACCGGTTTCTATCGGTTTTACCTGGCCCAGTGGCTCAGTTGGTTAGAGCGCCGCCCTGTCACGGCGGAGGTCACGGGTTCGAGTCCCGTCTGGGTCGTTGTTCCGGTAGCACCATGTTCACTAAATTCAATCTTCGCCTGACGGCTCGATTTCATTAAGTGTCCAGGTGCGCATTCGCACGTAAGCAACCAAAATACGGTTGCTAAGTGCTCATAGCGCCCGCGTGGCGGAACTGGCAGACGCGCAGGACTTAAAATCCTGTTGTAGCAATACAGTACCGGTTCGATTCCGGTCGCGGGCACGAAAAAACGCAGATCAGAGTTTTCTGACCTGCGTTTTTCTATATATGAACAAAACTGGTTGTTATAGGGAACGGATCGGATGCACCGATCCGGGATCAAAGGGAAAGGTGGCTTTAAGCCACGTTGGTCATTCCGGTAAGGAACTGGAACATCTTTACCGCATCCTGACCATCGGAAAAGTTGATCTCAAGCTCTTTGATGGTGTTGTCTGTGCAAACACTCTTGAGTACATCCAGGTTCTCATCCTTTAATGCGATGTGGCTGCCGCTCTTGTTGATGAGCTCAACCTCACCCTTGCACTCTGTAAGAGTCTTGATGAATTTGTCTGTGTTCTCGATGTTATAGATTTTCATAATAACCTCCTTCCGGTGCCTCATGCACCTGCCGCATTTGTTTTCCTGCGACGATTATAGTATGCACCTTTGGGAAGCATCCTTCAAGGCGGTATTTATACAATAAACACAAAAAGAGCGCCGTTTTATTGTGCAATATGGATATTGTCGAAACATTCTCGAAAACGTTTACGAAAAATTATGCACAAAACAGCGCTCAAAAACAGGTAATAGTGCTTAGATTCAGGCTTTTCCTTTTCCCGTAATGATCCAGGGAGCAGGCTGGTTTTCAAATACATTCCTGCTGGTAAGCTTGGAAACGGCGATCTGCAGGATGGTGATGTCTCCGATGTTGTACTGCTCTAAGATCTTACGAATGGAACCTGCTACGCCAAAGTCCAGGGTGTAGATCACAAATTCCATCTCAGGATTGATCTTTGTCAGATAAGCCAGTTCATTTTCCAAAGATGCGGAAGCCACCAGCATAGTGGTTTCGGGAACCGGAAGCTTGTCCATGGTATCCGCTCCCACATGGTCAACGATCTCCACATTGGAAAGACCGAAGCGGCTTACATTCTCTTCCATGGTCTCCCGATCCCGTTCCTTATACTCTACTGCGATAACGGTGCCTTCGCCTGCTGTCATGGCAGCCTCTACGGCAATGGATTCACCGGAGATTACGCAGATATTCTTACTTTCATGGATCTTCATCTTAGACAGCAGCACGGTTCGGATCTCGGAGCCCACATATTTTACACTGCCGAGAGCAAACTGGGTGTTGTCCATGCCGAAACGAAGAGTGTTACGGGCATTGGGATTTAACACGATCATTCCTGCGGATGCATTGATGCCGCGATCGATCATCTCGTTGACCTTGTTGCGCTTAATGGGCCCCCGGGGCTCCGATCCCTCATTATAGACGATCTCACATTCCCCAAGGCCTACTTCCCACATCTTATAGAAGATCTCGGTATTTCCGGCTTCGGTAAAGACCAGTACGCACCGATGTGCTTCCACTGCGGGGATGAGATTTTTGTTTTTACCCGTGATATCTAAAAGCTTGACATGCTCCAGATCCAGATCGGTCTGGTCTGAAAAATACTGGAGCCAGGAAATAATGTTCTGATTGGAAAATAATTGTTCGCTCATAGAAAGCCTCCTGTGATCTGTAATAGGATCTGTACATAGTCAGTATATCAAATTCGGTGTCATTCGTAAACCTGCTCCCCCATAAAATACTCCAAAAACAACTGCACCGATCCGTCATAGCTATCCTGATCCAGCAGCTTTCCCTGGGTACCCCAGCCCACATCAGAGACCTCCTTGGCAGAATCACGTACCGCCTTGGGAACAGACTGCTCTGCCTCCAACCTGGCCGCTGCCGCCCGGCTGGCCTGATCCAGATCTGCCCGGACAGTTTGAGAGAGATTTACCTGGCTTTTATAGATCTGCAAGGCCTCCTCTTTTTCATAGAAATGGCGCAGCTGGTCATAGTAGGCATTGTCCAAAAAGCTGTAGGCCGTAATAAGTCCGGAATACCGAAGGAAAGGATCCTCTGATCTCATCAGGGAAAGGCACCCCAAAAACACCGCCTCATTCTCCCTGTAATAACCTTTATGGTGGCACTGCTCATGGGCGATGAGGGAGGGATAATACAGATCCGTGATATATCCGTTATAGGTCACCTCCATGGTATAAGGATAGGTATAGCCTCCGATATCCATGGCATCCAGGATCTGGGAACAAAGGGCCTGCTTGGACTTTTGATACGCTCCCTCTAACCTGGAAAACTCAGATCCCAGCCCCCGCAAAGCTTCGGCCACGCCCTCCTCTGCTGCCTCTCTGTCCGGATAAATAAGTTCTCCTTCTTCGTCCCGTTCCTGGCCCTCTGCAATGGTGTTGATGCTTGTGGCAAAGGCCCCTCTCAGAGTCTGGAGCTGCTCTAAGGTAAAGGTTTCCTCCTTCGGATTGCCATGGCCCAGCAGAGAACTTCGAAGCACCAGAAACCAGTTCAGCTCATACACCAACCCTGCGATCACAAGGATCAAAAGCAAGGCAGTGTAAACATGCAGACAGCCCCGTTTCACACCGGCGTTTTTATGAAAGATTAAAAAGAGCAGGCCAAGCAGGATGCAGCATAGCAAAAAAAGGCTGGCGGCATACATCAAAATCTCTCCAAGCGGAAACGAAAGCTGTGCCGTCAAGGATCCCAATCCGTCGGCAATATAAGGATAGACCCTTTCTGCATAAAGATCGCAAAAGGGGGTATAAAAACTCAGCAGAAGCAGGGCTGTAAAAAGGATCAGCCCCACTCCCGCTGTTTTCAGACAAAAGCGCACCTTCAAAGTCACTCTCCTATGGCATGTACAATCTCAGGAAGAAGTTGTTTCTTCCGGCTCATGACATGAGGCATATCAAACAGGTTCTTGCCCACAAGCTTATAGGGCAGATGTCTGTTGCATCTGTGCTCGGTACAGATCAGGGCACTGTGCTCATGGATCACATCCGTGATCATCAGAACTGCCCAGCCGAGTCCCTGCATGGTTCTGATTTCTTCCAGTGCCGCAGCATATTCTACAGCATAGTCCTTCAGATCGTTGAGGGTGGTTACCTCACATTGCCCGATACCGATCTTGATACCGTTTTCGGTATAGGTCTTGAAATCGGAGGTAATGGCAGCCTTGGGTTCTCTTTCCTTCAGGCCCTCCAGTCTGCTGAACATGGAAAGACCATAGCTTTCCAGATCCACCCTGCAAATGGATGCCAGCACATGTGCGGCTACCACATCATCTCCCGTTGTAGTCGGGCTTTTCAGGATCAGGGTATCGGAAATAAGGCCCGTTAACAACACCTTTGCAGTAACCGGATCAGGAGTCCTGTTATTTCTGATATATTGCTGGTAGATAATGGTACAGGTACTCCCCAAAGGCTCTGCGCAGATAAAGATAGGCTGCTCCGTCTTGATGGCATCCAGCCTGTGGTGATCGATGATCCCAACGATATTGGCAGTCTCGATTCCCTGAATACTTTGTCTGGATTCATTGTGATCCACCAGGATCACGTTGTTTTTCGGCTGCTTCAAAAAACAGCGTCTGGTTACGTATCCGGCATAACCGTTTTCATCATAAACCGCAAGACCGCGCTTGCTGGAGCTTTGCAGCATGGATTTGCCTTCGTCAAACAGTTCATCCGCATCAATGCCGGGCTCCTGCTGCGTCATAATGTCTCTGACCTTGGGGATCTGAGTGATCTTGCTTCCCTTGGAAAGCTCCCGCATGGTCCAGTTGGTAATATCATCGACGGTCAAAAGACCGAAGAACTCTCCTTTTTCATAGACGGGGATGGCACTGGGATTATTCTTTTCATAGATCGCCGCTACAGCGGTAAGATCGTCATCCACATCGATCATCCGCTCATCCGACAGCATCACATCCCGCACTTTGGGAAAAACATCCCTTTTGTATTCCGGGATATTGATCTCCAGCTGCTCCAATATGCTTCTGGTGGTAGAGGCCAAATGCCCGCATCTCACCGGAACATAGGTGTTATCGGGATCCTGCAGGTTCATGAGGCTGGCGTAGCCGTAGGCGCTGCAAACGCTGTCCAGATCCGGATTTTTATGTCCTGTAATGTATATTGTTCCCATTCCATCTCCTTTTATCTGTACTGTCTTTTATACTTATGAAAACCCCCACATTTGTGGGGGCTTTATCAGCCGATCATTTATTCTTTTCAAAGAAATCATTCAGCTTTTTCAAAAGGGCATATCTGTCAATGGTCTTAAGCAGATAGTCCGCGGGATTCAGGCCCACGATGGATAACACTCTGTCCTTATCCCCATGTCCGGTTAAAAACATGACAGGGATCTGAACGGTTTCCGAATCACTTTTCAGCATGGAAAGCACCTGAGGTCCGTTTGCAATGGGCATCTCATAATCCAAAAGAATCAGATCTACTTTATTTCTTGCAAGATAACTGATGGCCTGCATACCGCTGGAAGCCATTCCCACATGGTAACTGCCCTTCAGCCATTCATAAACCGTTCGCAGATAGGTCACGTCATCATCTACGACCAAAACGGTCTTCTTACGTTTTTCCCCGGTATTCTCCTCAAGGTACCCTGATACTTTTGCCAAAAGTGCCTCAATATTCAAAGGACGTTTGAACACCTCGGTAATATCCGATGGGGGAATGATCTTTTTCACAAAGGCTTCCTGGGGCGGATCTCCGATGAGGAAAAGGCCCTGCTGCTTTTCATGGATCATATCCTTCAGATATACTACAAGCTCAGGCATACTTTCCAGTTCGTCACTCAAAAACAGAAGAATCAGATTGGATCCCGTTATCTGTTTTTCAATCTCCTTGATGACAGCCTGAACTGCTATGGCACGAATGCCGCTACCCTCAAGCTTCGCAGCAATGCTCTTAGCCAGAAAACTGTTAGACTGGCTGATGATAACTACCTTGCCGGGTTCCTGTGCGGCCATAGACTGAACCGTACCGGAAATTTCACTTAATAATCCATCTAAATCATACTCTTTGTCCATAACAGTATCCCACTCCTTACAGTAACTGCTTTACAATCCTTATCATATCATCCCAATCAAGTTCTATAAAGCATTTTTCTAAAGATTTGAGGATTTCCCCATCTTTTTCCGAAAGTTTATAGCCATGAAGCTGCCTGAGAATATCATCCATCATACCAAAATCCATTGCCTGGGCAATCTCCGATATGGTGGCATAAGCCTCTTTCAGCTCTGTTTCGGAAAGCTCCGGCAGATCCTCAGCCTCCTCATCCAGGGGAGAAAGCTTTTCATCCAGCTGTCGATACATGGAAAGAAGGGTTTGTGTGTTTTCCTCAATAAAGGCTGTATCCTTTTCCTTTCCTGCCTTTTCCAAGCTCTCCGCAAGTTTGGAAAGCTGTGCTGCCCCTATGATCCTGGCAGAGGATTTCAGTGCATGCACCCGGATGGTATATTCCTCAAGGTTACCCTCCTTGAAGAATCCTTCTATGTCATTGGCCTTTTCCACTGCTGTCTGGTGGAATACCCGAAGCACCGAAAGATAACCTTCCTCGGAGCCTGTAAACTTCAGGCCGCTCTTTTCATCAATCTCAGGTACATCGGAAAGCCACGAAAGTGAATTGGATAAGTCCTGTCCCTGGGTTTTCTCTTCCTTTTCAGCTTTTTCTACCTTCATTACCTTCTCTTTCGGCAAAAAAGAAATGATCATCTTCTCAAGTCTGCCTCCATCCACAGGCTTGGACAGATATTCATCAAATCCCGCCTTCAGGTATTGCTCCCTGGCTCCCGATACGGCATTGGCTGTCAAAACCACCGCAGGGGTTTTAGTATTGACCCCCTTTTCCCGGATATGCACCAGGGTTTCAAGGCCGTCCATTTCGCTCATCATATGATCGATGAACAGGATATCGTAGGGGATATCCTGCGCCAGACGCACTGCTTCCTTTCCCGTGAGAACACAGTCAATCTGAAGCTGTGTATGCTTTAACAGATTCTCCATAACGGTGAGATTCATTTCCGTATCATCTACCACAAGGATACGTGCATCCGGTGCATGGAAGGATTCCTGATAGGTGGATGCGTCACCAATGCTCTCATCATAGCGCTCGTTGTAGTCGCCGATCTCTTCAAAGGAAACAACCTCCTGGGGTACCTCAAAGGACATGGTGGTTCCCTTTCCATACTCGCTTTCGATCATGAGACGGCTTCCCATCAGATCCAGAAGCTGGTGGGTGATGCTCATGCCAAGACCCGTACCTTCTATGAACCGGTTTCTCTGCTCCTCAATACGCTGATATGGCATCAGCAGCTTTTCCAGATCCTCCTGTCTCATACCGATGCCGGTATCCACTACGGAAATGCAAAGCAGGATCCTGTTTTCATCCTCTGTCTTTTTGTAGCCCACATGCAGGGTAACGCTGCCGCTTTCCGTATATTTCACGGCGTTGGTTAAAAGATTCAGCACACATTGACGGATTCTGATCTCATCTCCCATCAAAAGATGGGGCGTATGCTCGTCCACCTTAGCCTCATAAAACAGCCCCTTTTTCTGTGCCCTGCCACGGATCATGTTGCAAAGGTCATTCACCAGGGAAGCCAGTTCATACCGTACCGGAATGATCTCCATCTTCCCCTCTTCCACCTTGGACAGATCCAGGATATCGTTAATGAGCGACAAAAGGGTTTTTCCCGCCGCCTTAATATCTCCGGCGTAGGAGCGGATATTCTTTTCCGTGGTTTCACGAAGAATTATCTCATCCATGCCCAGAATCGCATTGATAGGGGTACGGATCTCGTGGGACATATTGGCAAGGAACAGACTTTTTGCGTGACTTGCGTTGTCAGCGATCTCCTTTTGCTTTTCCAGCTCCTCCGTATAGCGGATATGCTCTGTCTCATCCACCAGAGCGTAAAGCGTTCCGTACTGCTTTCCGTTGTGGATCAGTTGGTTTTCCTCCGGTGCATAGACCCGGTCCTCATGGAGGATATTTTTATCGCTCTTCATTGCCTGCTGCAATTTATCAATGACCGAAGCAGTAGCATCCTGCTCATCCTTTTTCTTTTTTCGTTGTCCTATGCTAACTTTTTGAAGCTCCGGATAGAGCTTGGCCGCAGGCTCGTTAATATACTGCAGAACGCCGTCATTATCCACGGCGATGATTCCCTCGGAAATCCTGTCGATAATAAATTCCTTGGCCATCTCCGTGGTTCCCAAAAGATCAAAGGACAGTATTGCGATGAGCATCATGATGGTTCCGATAAAGTAGCCGATCATGGTTACATCGTAGCTCTTTGTCAGCTCCGTAACCCCCGTCAGCTGGACCACCAGGAAAATCGCCTGGATGACAATGGCACTTGAAAGTGTCAGATAGCACATCTTCCGCACTCTTCTGGTTTCATACTTGAGCGCCACAAACAAAAAAACGATGGCTGCAAGAATAAACAGAAACTGGGTTCCCATATTGATGTGATGCACGATCCCGTTTCCGTGTTGAAGTCTCGGGAACATTCCGCCGATTTCATAATGCAAATCCGTATAGTACAGTCTGTTGCCGGGAATTGTAAAGATCACACAATACATGGCGGCACAGATCAGCATCATGATCCGTTTGTGCACATCGGCAATATGAAAGCCCGTGAGCTCAGCAATAAACAGGAAGATAAAAAAGGCATACCAACTCCGCCCCAGATAGGAAAACTTCAGGGCAACAATATAGGCTTCCTCACTTTGTGATTTGATCTCCAGCAGATATCCCGTATTGTTGAGAAGCGCCGCTATGGAACTGATCAGCAAATAGGAATGTGCCGGTGTTTTCATTCTTTTAAAGATGATCCAGCATTCAAAGAACAAACCCATGATGGATGCATACTGGATTGCAAGAAGCAATGTACGTGTATTCATTCAGACTCCTTATTTCCGGTTACTATTGTTGTACTCTGTTTAAGTACCTCTCCCAGGTGATGATAACGTCCCTGCACTCTACCAGGATCTGATAGGATTCCGCATCCACTCCCGTCAAATCCTCCGTTGTCATCTCGATACCCAGTACCAGGCTTTTGGCATTCTCTGATGCCTTCGCTTCCTTCAGATCATACAGATATTGTCCTGAGATGGTTGCAAGAAGCTTCTCCAGTTCCTCTTTTGTCAGGTCCTCATCCGGGATCTCCTCCAGCAGTTTGTCGTCGGCATCATATCGCTTACAGCCTTCCCTGACTGCCTTTCGGATCTTCCCTCCTTCCAACAGGATCTTTGAAAGATCTGCGTAGCTTCTGGTAAAATTGGTATTCTGACTGTTCTTGGGTTCTATGATCAGTGCCTCCACCGTCAGAGCGATCCCATCTTCTGATACCTCAAACTCCCGGATCACACAATCCTCATAGGAAAAATGCTCCGTCTCGTTTTTTGTCACAAACATTACAGCTTAACTCCCTTCGGTGTTTTGATCTCAATGCGATCCGTACAGGTCCAGGTGATTTCCGAACTGTCCGGCTTTGTTTTTTCAACTCCGTCTATATAGATTTTTGTGGCACTACTGTAGAGATTCTTCCAAAGATCCGGTGAATATCCACCGCCGTAAACAGGCATATCCTCGCAAATCGTTTCATAGCATCATGCCTCCTTGACAAGCCAGATCACATGGGTGATCCTGCCATCCTCACCACGCCCGGATACAAGAAACCTTGCCAGACGCTTTTCGTCGTTTTCATTCTGAAACGAAAGCTCAATCGATCTATTATCCCCTATACGTGCATCTAACGTGGAAAAATCCACGAAAGACAGTACTTCTTTTTTGCAGGACTCTGCTACCACAAGATTCAAAAGCCCCGGGATCAGCTGCTTTGCATTGGTACGGGTATCCCCCATATATTCTTCTACTCTTTCATCGTTGGCAACGATGAGTTCAAAGGTGTTCTTTGTAAGATCGATATCCTCCACCCACAGATAGTCCCCTGCCAGAGCCTTCAGCTGGGCTGCATTGCGGGCAAGCACCATCTGGTCCCTGCTGACAACCGCTGCCTTTTCAATGAGATTCCGGTAGTAGCGAAGGATCATGCTGCAAAGCACATATCCCGCACAGATCATAACCAGCATCTCCACCGTAAGGCCGCCGATACGTGACAGAAAATAAGCCAGCGGTGTATCAACGTCTGTTCTTCTTTCGGTAAAATAGGGCGCCATATGCCAGGTAGCAAGCACCATAAAACAGTAGTTCACCGCCACCGAAACAAAATACAATTTGAAATCACAAAACTGCAGACTGAGCAATGGGATCAAAAACCAGGCGATATAGATGGTCAGATGGGCACTGTCCATAACAATGAGCAGACAGTCTATGGCCAGAAAGGCCACGATACAGGTTACAAAAGAAGCGACCCTGCGCTTTATCAGCGCCTTATGGATCAGCGCCAGAGAAAGCATGAAAAGGGAAACGAGCAAAGCCGTCAGATAGGTTACACCTGCAAACACCTTAAAATATACGGCAATAGCGATGAGAGGCCCCGCCGCAATACAGATCCACAGAATGTTGTTGAAAGATTGATTGATCTTATTTCTGTTTTCAACCAGAAAGCTTTCGAAATCCGAGGAGATATTTTTATCGTTCATATCATCACCCTTTCCCAAGCGATGTCACAAGCCTTATGATGCTATTTTATCACCGTTTTGCAGGAAATAAAACCATAAAAGACATCAAAAGCCGTTAGTTTCCTCCTCTTTGTCAGAACATCTCCTACCTCCCTATTTTATCACTCCGGGGCGGGAAAAGACAACATTGCTACACCAGATCGTTCTGAAAACGGGAAAGGTGCTCATAGGGCAGGATCAGCCGTCCACGGTACAGTCCGCACCCGTCATTTACCAGACTGTTGTCCACCGCACCGAACATGTTCACATTGATGCGGGAAAGATCCAGCTGCTGCAGCTTCATGCCCCGTTCATAGGCATCGTCAAAATAGGGATTTTCTCCCAGGGGGATAGCTTCTCTGCGGGCACGCTCTTTTTCCTGCCGCTTCTCATAGCCCAGATGGTTGGCAGGTCCGATCTCCGCGTTATCATCCATTTCCTTGGTGCGGATCTGCACCTCGATGTTGCTGCGGGAGGTGTTGTCAAAAAAGGAGATGTGCAGGGACTGATAACCGAAAAGATTCGGCTTTTCGATGTAGTCACGATAGTAGGGCTTCAGTCGCTCATCGATCCGCAGACTGTAATCATCAATGCCGGAAAGCTGGGGCTCAAAGCCTCTTTCCTCCAGAAAGTCCGGCAACAGGTTGGCAAACTCATAGAGGTATTTCAGTTCAATCTCTCTGCGATCCTCTCCCTCCTTAATATGGCACTGGGGCATGGAGAGGACGATCCGGTAAGCAATGAGATCCCGGATCCGACCGATCCTTTTTTTGATTTCCGCCTCCGAAGGATATTTCCCTGTCATGCTGTAATAATCATAGATATACTCAACGATGTTGCCGTTGATCTTTTCCTCCAGCCGGATCAGGGACTTGATGCGCCCCTTAAAGGTAAAGGCCAGAAAGGGGTAACGGTCCGCCAGGTACTTATAGAATTCCCGGATCTTCTGGGACTGAGCAGCCAGGAAATCGTTATGCTCTAAAAGCTCGATCATCTGCAACAGACAGTTGCTATGTGCCAGATCAATACCGTTGTTGCGCTCTATGGCATCTGCCTTCAGATCCTGGGAATAGCAGTGCAGGATCTTAACCACGGTATCACCGCCGTATAGATAGTCATTTAAGTAAATCACTTTGCTGCTCCTTTCGTGATCACAAGTCTTTCTTCTGTCAGGTCATAGTACAGACACATCTCTTCCCGGGATACATCAAATACTCTGAGGATTCCCTGATTTTCTTCCGACAGTTTTGTGATCTCTTCCGTAATGTCTTTGCTCTGTGTCAGGATCTCCGGTTGATAGGCCTTGGTGCTTTCTCCTTCAAAAACAGCTGTATAAAGGATCTCTGCTTCCACAAGATCCTGGAAAATATGACTGCCGTAGGACAGCTCCGGAATGTATCCTGCCTTGGATTCCGACACCTCCGCAATGAGAGAAAACTCACTGATATCCGCAAAGGCAGAGGGAACTCCTAGCTCCGGAGAGGAGGTACAGATCCGTCCCGGGGTCAAAAGTACCAGATGCTTTTCCTTTCCCCGATAGTACCAGTTTACGTCGGATAGTGCCTTTTTGATATCATACTTCTTTTTATAGGGCATCTGATAATACTTGATGGGATCGATATAGACAACCACATCCACGCTGCGCTTTCTGGAAAAGCCCATGGACACCCCTGTGGTTTCCAGAAGCACATTCTCAGGGTCTATGGTCTTGGGAAAATCTACCTTCTCTCCGTCTTTTGTCAGCTGCAAAGGACGGCACTGCAAAAGATCGATCACATAGTTTCCGTCCTGTGAAAAATTAATGGTATATTCCGTATCTACCGGATACTCATAATGCTCCTGGATCAGTGCCAGAATATCCCTCATATCCTGCATCAGCTGCTCATTTTTCGTCAGTCCCTCGCAGGTTACAAACAGGATTTCTCGCTTCTGTCCCCGCTCACGGAACATCCGCTCCGTATCCGAGTTATGGGAATACAGAAGCTTTTTCTGATAGTAGGGCAATATCTCACTGATCTTCAAAGGATCAAAGCCCTCCACATCCCCGGACAGAAGGCTGACTGCATCCACGATCCTTTGAGAATACTGCTGCCTGTCTGCCATGGTTGTATGAATGATCTTGGATGGCGCATCCAGGGATACCATGCGGGGATAGGACCCGGTGCGCCTGTCAACCGCTGCCGTCCCCAGGCCCATAACCAGACGAAGCATTCCGGATTCGGAGCGCAGATTTCCGATCCTGTAGGGACTCATGGAATACCCTACCCCTGCGGCACAAGGCATAAAGAACCCGTCATAATGGGAGCCGGAAACACGCTGCACCAAAATCGCCATCTGTTCATCCCGCTTATCCAGCCCCCGTCTCTTTCGATAATCCAGAGCGGAAAAGCTCATGGTACTGGCATATACTTCCTTCACTGCTTTCTCAAAGGCTTCCAGACGTTCTTCCGGTGTGCCCGGCGCCCCGCAAAATACGGAGTCATATTTTCCCGCAAAGGCATTTCCGAACCCGTCCTCTAAGATAGAGCTGGAGCGTACGATCACCGGATCATTCCCATAGTAATCCAGGATCCGCCGAAATTCCGTTTCCACCCGGCCGGAAAACTTTCCCTCCATGATCTTTTGGGTAAATTCCTCTGCCAGTGTAAAATAGCCTTCCTCCGTGCGCTGCCGGATCCTCAGATCCCAGAATCCGTTATCTACAATGAAGGCGTAAAACACGTCCGATCCGATGTAATAGGAATCATGGGGTTCGATTCTGGTAAAGATATCCGGCCTGTGGTTTTCCACAATCTTTCGGGAAAGCAGCATACCGCAGGCCTTTCCGCCAATCATTCCCGTTCCCACCATCCTTGCGTGGACTTCAAAATAATCCTCCGGCGTAAAGTTAGCCTTGATTAACTTTCGCATTCTCTCATCCCGGGTGAGCATGATATCACACATCCGCGAGCATTCCCTTGTTACATCTTCGCCGCTGTCATACTTTCTTTTCGTGGATTTGAAAAACCGCTCCCAGCTGTCCTGATTTTGATCCACATCATGAAAGGTTCCCTTATTCATGATGCTGTAAAAACGGCTGATCTCGGTTCCGTCGGAAAGAAGTTTAAAGTCCAGGTTTTCCGGATCAAGAGCATGGGGCTGAAACATGGTG
>JAEEKV010000166.1 GCA_016282595.1 Lachnospiraceae bacterium | reverse complement strand
TTACGGCACCGGAAAGAACAGAGGAAAATCCTATCTCACCGGATACGGCTATGAAAGCAGGAAAGAAAACCTGGCAGCAAAGTATCGAAAGAACCTGACGGTCTATGAAAATCCCAACGCCCTGCCTTTCGGATACACTTATGATACGGTGATCAAAAAGAGCATGCTGGAACAGGAAGATCCTGCCGTCAGAGTCAATACCATGCTAAGCTCCGCCATCTGTGATGAGGCTGTAGGAGCGCTTCCGGAAGGGAGTGTGGAAAGAGAGCAGGTGCAGACCTTTTCCTGCAGGATCCTGTCCATGTCGGAAGGGGTTAGCCAGACGGAAGAGGGAATTGTATGCAGCGGACCCGAGGGTGAGATCGTCCTTGCCCCCATCTGGGAGCAGCCTTTGGGAGGCGTGGAGACAGGTTTATATGTAAAGGGCTTTTCCTTTGAAGAGGGAACAAAGGGAACGGAGATCTCCATTCCCTACAGGGCAGAGTATGAAGACGGGGCCGTGGTGAAAAACGGAACCAGACTTCGGAACAAATATCATAAATGGTATTCCGGGGTGGATGATTTTATCATCAACTTCCGCTATCACACCTCGCCCATTAAAACCATTACCATGACTCTGCCTCAAAAGGGTGTATATAAGTTCTCGGGATTGTCACTTGTCTGTCAGGAATTTGATACCTTTGAGGAGCGGATTGCAGAACGAAAAGAGGCTATTCTTACGGATGTGGATCTGCATCTTCCAAAGAGTCAGAAGGATCTGAAGATCACCAATAAGATCACGGGAAGCATAAAGACGGATGGGAAAAAGCTGCTGTGTTTTGCCATGCCCTGGTCCAAGGGGTGGAGCGCCTATGTGGATGGAGAAAAGACATCCCTGTATCCTGCCAATATAGTCTTTAGCGGAATTGTAATAGAGCCCGGAACGCATGAAATAGAGCTGGTTTATCATACGCCCGGGCGGCTTGCGGGTTTCTTTATGACGATTTTGGGAATCCTGTTTTATATCTTTATGCCGAAGTCTCTGGCAATCAAAGCAGACAACTGATCTGCGCTGGGATCCTCCATCTGAATGATACGGGAGGCCTGACGCATAATGGCGTTTTCCAGAAGATTTCGGATATCTCTGGCATTGGCAAAGTTGATGGGCGCATTTTCCATGCGCAGTTCCAGATAGCGCTTGATGATATCCCGGTCTTCCTCGGCAATGAAATAATCCTGCTTGGCACACATATAGTTTAAGATATCAAACTGCTCCGCAGCAGAATAATCGCTGAAGTTCAGGAACCGGTTGAAGCGGGAGCGAAGTCCCGGGTTGGAAGAGAGGAATTCATCCATCAGATCCGGATACCCTGCTACAATGACAACCAGCTCGCTGCGGTAATCCTCCATGGCCTTTAAGAGGGTAGCAACCGCTTCCTGGCCATAGTCGTTTTCGCCGCATCCCACCGTCAGGGAGTAGGCTTCGTCAATGAACAAAACACCTCCTCTGGCTTCTTCTACCACATCTCTTACCTGAATGGCTGTCTGGCCCACATATCCCTTTACCAGACCGGATCTGTCACATTCCACCAGATGTCCCTTTTCCAGAAAACCAAGGGCGTGGTAGATCTTTGCTACGATACGGGCTACTGTGGTCTTTCCGGTTCCGGGATTGCCTAAAAATACCATGTGCCTGCTGGTATCCGGGTTTTTCAATCCCTTTTCTTCACGCATTTTCTGTACCCGCAAAAGATTGATGAGACTCTTCACCTCATCCTTTACGGGCTTGAGGCCGATGAGTTCCATCAGTTCACCGACGCACTCATCCAGAGACTCGGCATCTTCCTTGGGGGCCGCATCTTTTTTCTCCGGTTCACTGCGATGGGCATCCTTTTCCATACCTGCACTTGCGGAAGGGGCAGGAGGATAGGCGCTTTGCAGGGGAGCGGAAGCGATCTTGCCCTGGCTTAAGTATTCCTCCAGTTCGGGAATGGGAAACAGTTTTTGTTTTCCGGTATGATAAACGCCAAAGTGGGTCATGTAGTCCCGAAGCCCATTGATATAGGAGTTGTAATACAGAGCGCTCTGATCGGTGGGATCACCTCTGTGAAGAAATAAAAATTCCTGACCGAACAGGGCCATCACATCCAAAAGGATCTGAGCGCACTGATGGCGGAAGGGAGAGTTGACCCCTTTGTTTGCATCGATGTTTACGGCAATCTTGATGGGAACGGGGATCTCCAGCCGGTACTTATGGGGGATTCCCTCACGCTTTTTCAGGTTGTACATATCCTGAACCACAGACTCAACGCCCAAAACCTTGCGGATATACATCACTTCGGCGGTCTCGATGAGTCCGTCCGCATCCGCCAGATACACCGCAAAGAGCAGCAACTCATAGCGATACCGCTCGGAAAGGGGCATACCCAGTCCCAGGCTGCCTCTTCTTGTATAGTTGTCCAGAAAGTCGCAGACGGTGTCGGCTTGTTCTAAAAGCTGTTTAAAGCGAAACTCATTCATAGGATCAGATTTCCTTCCCAAATAGTTTCCTACAGTATAGCACATCGTGTATGCGTTGCAAAGAAAATGCCGGGACAACAGCCGGAGCATCAGCCGGGATACAATGGTGTCCCGGGGGAGTGTGGACACAAACGCCCCGGGCGATATTTGGGGATAGGCAAGCAGGGGGGTGTGGTATATAATATCTGTGCGCAGGGCGGATATTGTTGAGAAAAACAGGCCCTGTACAGGAAAGGAATGAAACCCTCATGGAGCAAAAGAAACGCGAACAGATCATCGTAAGAACCAGCATCATAGGCATTCTGACCAATGTATTTTTAGTCATCTTCAAGATGGGGGTGGGTGTGCTGTCCCATTCCATCGCTGTAATCCTGGATGCCGTCAACAACTTATCGGATGCACTGTCCTCCATCATCACGATTGTGGGGACTAAGCTTTCGGGAAAGGCACCGGATAAAAAGCATCCGCTCGGCTATGGCAGGATCGAGTATCTGACCTCCATGGTGGTGGCGGCGATCGTTTTGTACGCAGGTTTTACATCCCTGGTGGAATCGATCAAAAAGATCATCCGGCCGGAAGTGGCGGATTACAGCCCGGTCTCTATCCTGATCATAGCGGCTTCGATCCTGGTAAAGCTGGCGCTGGGGACTTTTGTCAAAAAGCAGGGAGAAAAGGTGAATTCCGGAGCGCTTACGGCATCCGGCTCAGATGCTTTGTTTGATGCCATTCTTTCGGTTTCGGTGCTGGCATCCGCCCTGATCTATCTGTTTTTCCACCTGTCTCTGGAAGCCTTCGTGGGCGTTGCTATTTCAGGGGTGATCATCAAAGCAGGCTTTGAAATGCTGACGGAAACCCTGGATGATATCCTGGGAAAACGCGCGGACAGAGATCTGGTTTTGAAGGTAAAGAGGCTGATCGCCGAGGAGGAGGGCGTCAGAGGGGCTTACGATCTGGTGATCAACAACTATGGTCCCAACAGAAATATCGCATCCGTGCACATCGAGCTGCCGGATTCCATGACAGTCGATGAGGTGGATCGTCTGACCAGACGATTGGAGGATAAGATCTACCGGGAGACCGCGATCTTTTTGACGGGGGTCGGGGTGTATTCCTACAACACCCGGGATGATGAGGCGGCTAGGATTCGAAATCAGGTCCAGAAGATTGTTCTGGCCCACGACAGCGTGCTGCAGATGCATGGCTTTTATATCGATCAGGAAGCAAAGAATATGCGTTTTGATGCGGTGATCACCTTTCAGGTATCCGTACCGGAGGTGATCAGGCAGCTGGAGAGGGAAGTAGAAGAAGCCTATCCAGGCTACAGGGTTGAGATCTCTCCGGATGTAGATGTATCGGATTGAGCATTCCTAACTTGAAAAATAGGTACAGATACGATAGAATAGAAAAGTCGATTTGACAAGAAAAATATGGGAGGCGTCAATTATGAAAAAAAGGTTTACCAGGCTTGGTGCATTTCTTGCCTGCGCAATGTCACTTGTTATGTTTGCAGCCACTTCCGTCCGGGCGGAGGAAGTGCTTGCCTTTACCAGAAATCTTACCCTCGGTACGCCGGTAAAGGAAACACTGGAGGGTGATGCCAATTATGCGAAATACACGTTTACCATACCCCGCTCCGGAACGCTGACGGTACAGCTTGGTTTTATGGAAGGAAGCGCTTACAGCTGGGGACATCTTGGCAGTGTTACCCTGAAGGACCTGGACGATAAGTCCATTGCCAATGTAAGCGTTCGTGATAACAATGCGGGAACAGACAGCGAGACCTTTACCACGGATATCATGGCAGGTCAGTACTATCTGTATATTCAAACGGAATGTGGATCCAACAGACCTTCCACCTTTACCGTTTCGACTTCCTTCGTGGATTCCCAGGAGACGGTAGTGGATCAGGTTACGAATCCCCATGACAATGTGGCCAATCCCATTGGATTTTCCTTCAATAAGACCTATACCGGACATCTGGCCAACAACGGTGCAACCGATATCTATGTATTTGAGAACAAGAAGGATTGTTTCATCCAGCTCAATACCACCAACCGCACCAACGGTCTTTGGATCAACCTGTACAATGAAAACGATACGGTAAATCGGGAGTTCAGTTTTACCGAAAAGACCCAGAATATGAAAGTGTTCTGCCCGAAGGGTAAATACTACATCAATGTAAGCAGAAACAGGGATTATGGTGTTTACACCATAGCGGCCAAGGCCACGGACCTGGTTACCACGAATCTCAAGGGTCTTTACAACAGAAAAGGCAAGCTTTTGAATGTGAAGTTCGCTACGAAATCCGTGGAGGATGCCAATGGCTACCAGATCCAGTATTCCACCAAGAAAAACTTCAAAGCCAGCAAACGTATCAACGTGGAAAACAACTCTTATTTGAAGGGATTTTATGAGAATATTCCCGTAAAGAAAAAGACCTATTATGTCAGGATCCGTACTTACATGAAAGATAAAAGAGGCGATCTGTACTTCTCCAAATGGAGTAAAGCCAAGAAGATCAAGATCAGAAAGTGATCCACACCTCTGAGACAGAAATGAGATCGGAACGCGAAAAGAGGGTATGACAATACCCTCTTTTTTCATCAAAGAAATCATCAAAGAACCCTTAAAAGGATACTGATAAAATGACCCTAAGAGAACTATCAATCGGAAAAACAGCCACCATTAAAACCGTAGGGGGAAGCGGAGCCCTGCGGCAGCACTTTCTGGATATGGGAATGATCCCGGGAAGTGATGTCTCACTGATTAAGTTTGCACCCCTGGGAGATCCCATGGAGCTTCGGGTTTCCGGCTATGAACTCACCATTCGTCTGGCGGATGCCGAAAACATCGAGATTGAAAACGTCAGGGATCTTCGGGATGAAGATACAGAGCAGAAAAAGGTGTTTTTAAAGGATATACCCCATCCCAATCTGGGTGAGGTGGCAGATACTCACGATTATCACAAGGAGCATAAGAGCAAAAAGAAGAATACTGGCAAGCTGACCTTTGCCCTGGTGGGAAACCAGAATTGCGGCAAGACCACCCTGTTTAATCAGTTAACCGGAGCAAACCAGCATGTGGGCAATTTTCCCGGGGTTACCGTGGAGGGAAAGGTGGGCTCCATCAAGGGCTATCCCGACACAGAAGTGGTGGATCTTCCCGGAATTTATTCCATGTCCCCTTATTCCAGTGAAGAGGTGGTATCCAGACAGTTTGTGCTGGA
>JAEEKV010000165.1 GCA_016282595.1 Lachnospiraceae bacterium | reverse complement strand
TTATATGATGGATCAGTTAGAGCGCATCACCGATACCTCCAAGACCCATACCGTTGCCATGATCGATATTGATGATTTCAAAAAGATCAATGATGTCTATGGTCACAACGCCGGAGACTATGTGCTGAAAAAGCTCTCCGATGTGATGACTGCGGCCTGCCCGGATGTGGTGATCTCCCGCTGGGGCGGCGAAGAATTTCTGCTGCTCATAGGCAATCAGGAAAACGTTCCCGAGCTCATGGAAAGCCTTCGCAAAACCGTGGAAGCCGAGGACTTCACCTTTGAAGGCAAAAAGATCCGGGTCACCATCACCATTGGCCTGGCTGAAAAAGAAGGCCCCCTGGATATCGATAAATGGATCCAGGAAGCCGACAGTAAGCTCTATATCGGAAAGAAGGGCGGAAAAAACGTAGTTATTTCCTAATCCTCTTCCCAGTTCTCTTCATCTCCCAGATCTACCTTCTCAAGCTTTCTTCTGAAGAAAATATCATACATCACAGGGACAATAAAGAGGGTCATCAGCGTGGCGTAAGACAGACCGCCGATGGTGACGATCACCATGCCCCGGCTCATCACCGCCGATGCATCTCTGGAAAGTGCCAGTGTCATGTTGGCAAGGATGGTAGTCATAGCCGTCATCAAAATGGGCCTCATACGGGTTACTCCCGTCTCAATGAGGGCTTCTCTTTTCTCTTTTCCATCCAGCCGCAACTGGTTTACATAATCTACGAACACGATACCGTTATTTACCACCACGCCTGCCAGGATCAAAAATCCCATCATGGCAACCATGGACAGCTGCTCTCCCGTGATCATAAGTCCCAGGAACCCTCCGGTGAAGGCAAGGGGCATGGTAAACAGTACGATAAAGGGTGACAACAGGCTCTGGAACTGGGCCACCATGATAAGGTAGATAAATATGACAGCCAGCAGGATCATAAGGAGCATATCCCGCATCATATCCCTGATCTGCACGGTCTCACCTGCCACCTCAACACGCATGCCTTCCGGTGCTTTGTAAGAAGCCAGCTTCTCTTCTACCTGACGGGACAACAGGGTGGTATTATACCCATCCATGGTCTGGGCGGTGACTTCCAGCTTTCTGCCCTGGTTTTCCCTGCGGATAGCGGAAATACTCTGTCCCTTCTCAATGCGCGCAAACTCCGAAAGGGTGTGGACCTCTTCCGTTTCCTTCCCTTCATCATCCCGCTTCGTGGTGGTAAATTCATAGTTCTTCAGGTTTTCCTCGGTGATGGGATCGATCTCATCCACCAAAGTGATCTGGTAGCTGTCGCTGTCGGTTTCCAGCTTGGCGGAATCCTTTGTGGTGGTCAGCTTGCCGGAAAGTTCCGCAAATACCTGGGCCACTGTGAGATTCAGGCGCATGGCCTTATCCTTATCCACAATGATATGCAGCTGGTCGTCTGCTTCCTCCTGCCCGTTGGAAACCTCTTCAAAGCCCTTGATGCCGGATAAGATCTCCATCACATCTTCGCTGACAGCCACCATCTCATCCAGATCTTCGCCGTAGATATCCACCTGCATGCCGTTGCCTACCAGGGCTGAAAGATCCATATTGGAGGTAGTCACCGAAGCCTCACACTCCGGATGCTTTTCCGCCATGAGCTTCTCCAGCTCCTTTGCGATCTTCGGATTGTCCTTTCCCTGTTTGTCGGAAAGCAATATCATAAAGGAAAAGCTCTTATTGGAGCCTGTGGAAAGCAGGGAGGTGGAACCGCCGCCCGACATGATACCCACATTCTCGATACCCGGAATGGCACAAACCTCTTCCATCATCTGATCTGCCAGCGCATAAGCCTCTTCCACGGTTTTCTCCATGGGCACATCCACATTCATGCTCATCTGGTTACCGCCCATCTGAGGCAGGAAAACGATACCCGTGGATGCTACTCTGGCAACACAGATCCCAAGGAGGGCTACTGCTATTGCAAGGGGAACGATCTTTACCTTCAGGCAGAAGGAAAGCACCTTTGCATAGCCCTTCATCATCTTATCAAAGAGCCTGTGCTCCTTTTCGCTGCTGTTTTTTAGGATCGTAGATCCCATGGTAGGCACCACGGTAAGGGCCACGATGAGAGACGCCACCAAAGAGTAACCGATAGTCAGTGCCATATCCGTAAAGATATCTCTTGTCATACCTGTGGTAAAGACGATGGGAAGGAAAACGCAGATGGTAGTTAAGGTAGATGCCGCAATGGCGCCTGCCACCTGCTTTGCACCCATAACCGCTGCTCTGGCTGCGGGAATGCCTTTGCCCCGGAGCCTGTAAATATTCTCTATGACTACTATGGAATTATCCACCAGCATGCCGACACCCAGAGCCAGACCCGACAGGGAAATGATATTCAATGTGATATTGGAAAAATACATGAGCACAATGGCAAAGAGCACACTCATGGGAATGCTGAATGCCACTACGATGGTAGGCCTTACATCCTTCAGGAAAATCGCCAGCACCAGGATCGCCAAAAGAGCTCCGTAGATCAGGTTGGACAATACGGAATTGACGATGAGCTTGATATAATCTCCCTGGTCCATCATGGGGGTGATATGCAGTCCCGGATACTTTTCCATCAAAGTCTCAATGGAAGCATTACAAACCTTGGATACGTCACTGGTTCCGGCGGTACTTGCCTTGTTCACAGACAGGATCAATGCCTGGGCACCGTTCAGTCTCGCATAGGAATCCATGGAATTATCCGTTTCCCTTACATCCGCCACATCCTCGATACGGATGTCTCCGATCTTATCAACATGGATCAGCAGCATCTTTTTGATCTGCTCGACCTGGTCGAACTCATCTCCTACCTTTACCAGGATCTGCTGATCGTTTTCCAGATCAATATAGCCTGCAGGCATATTGAAATTCTGGGCCTTGATCATCTGGGATAAGGTATCCATAGTCAAAAGCTCATCCAGATTGGCGCTCTTTAAAGCGTTTTCCTTGCTCTCATCCAGCTGCTTCTGGGCATCCTCCAGCTGCTGTTCCCCGTTCTCTACCTGGGTCAGTCCCGATGCAATCTGTGCTGCTCCGGAGCCAAAGCCCGCTGCCGCCAGGATCTTTCCTGCCTCCACCTGGGTATAGGCTTCCTCTGCCTCCTTGATGGGGCCCATCACTTCCTTGTTGATGGCTTCGGAGGTCATGATCTCAATCTTCAGATTGGCAAGCTCCGCATCGATCTGGGGGATTCTGGTATAAACGATATCACTTAAGGTCTGCAGGTTTTTCTTGGTTAGCTGGGCAGCGGCTTCTCCCTGTCCCTGCTGCTCCATCATCTCCCGCATCTTCTTCAGCTTCTTGGGATTTTCCAGTGCATCTGCCACGCTGGCAGGCAGCGCTTCCGCCTGCTCCTGTTGCTGCTTTAAGGTCATCTCCTCTGCAGTTTGGGCTACTGTGGCTTCAATCTGAGCCTGGGCCTCTGCGGGTAACATGGCAAGCACCATATCCACATTGGCTGCATCCACGCTCATGCCGCCCATCTGAGCCTGCTCAAGAGCCTGCTGCACTGCTGCCACCTTCACCTGGGTATAGATGGCACCATAGATGGCATCATGGGTATCCTTGGACATGATGGTTTCTCTGGCAGTCTGAAAACCACTCTCAATCTGCTCCAGGGTATCGGGGAGCTTGTTATCCTCGTAGGCCTTCTTTTCCATCTCCAGGGCCTTCTGACTTGCCTGGAGACCGATAAGCTGTGAGGAATAGGCGGCTTTGGTAGCCATGGCTTCATCCAGCACCTTACTGTACTCTGCCAGCTCCTCGCTCTTTTCCTGCTGCTGGGTTGCCAGTTCCTTTTCTCCCTTATGAAGTTTGGCCTTGGCGTCTGCCAGCTCTTTTTTTCCGTCATCCAGCTTGGCCTGGGCTTCGTCCAGCTTGTCCGTTGCAAGGCCTCGCATTTTGAAATTCAGTCTGTCGATCTTACTCTTATTCAGCTTGATCTCCAGGGTCTTTTCCACCAGACCCGTTACATCCACACTGGCAACGCCCTCCTGGCGCTCCAGATAGGGAACCAGTTCATCCTTAGTAAAATCCGACAGCTCATAGATATCCTTTCCGTCATAATCTACTGCCGCATACATGGTAGCCAGAAGGTCCGGTGAGATCTCCATGAGATAAGGCTTGGATACCGTATCGGGAAAGGTCAGCTGGTCGATCTGGGTAGATACCTTTACCATGGCAGAATCCATATTGGTATCATCCACAAATTCCAGCATGATCATACTGTAATTTTCATTGGAATTACTTGTGATGTTCTCCACGCCTGTCACGGTCCCCAGCGCCGTTTCCAAGGGCTCCGTGATCTGGGCCTCCACTCTCTCCGGCGATGCACCGGGATAAGAGGTTACCACAACGATATAAGGCAATGAGATACTCGGAAGAAGATCCGTAGATAGCTTCATAAAACTGACTATACCGAGAACCAGAACCAAAATGATCCCCACCAGAACGGTAAAGGGCTTTTTTACGCAAAACTTTGTCATTCCATTATCCCTCATTAGCAGCATTTTACTGCAAAACTACAAGAAAAAAAGCTGCCGAAGCAGCTTTTTTTAATCTCGATCAGATATCGCCGGCCGAAGGAATGAAAAGCTGATCCTCTTTTGCTTTCTTTTCCTTATCCTTGGCCTGCTGGCTCAGATTGCTCAAAGGCTTGGACACAATGCCGTGACGGGATGCATGTCCGTCGTTTGCCTTCTCCTGCTGCTCACTCATTAACTTCGCATTCTTATCGAAGAACTCCAGCGCTACGATCTCATCGTAACCCATATAGTAATCGGCATGACGAACGTCACCCTTTCTGGTCTGACCACTGTAATCGTAGGTGATCTCCGTACGCTTGCGGATACCCACATAGGTATCTTCGATCTTGATAAAGGTCACATCCGTCTTGGAGGTTCTGTTACCCTCGATCAAAAGCTCCTGTGAAATGCGGATTCCGCCGGAAAGCGTAACACTTACCAGCTTACTGTCAATATTCTCCATTACGATGGTATTAAATACTTCTCTTTTCATTCCCTTCCCCCTGGTTGGTCATCAACCGTCTTTGCTAACCTTTTCGGATGGCCAGACACAAGATATGCCACTTTTGTCCATCCAAACACCACATACATTGTAATCATAATACTTACAGGCGAAAATCGCAAGGAAAATCCGCATATTTATGGAAATTTCTGCCCTTACAGACGGAAGAATTCCGGCAGTCTGTTTTCATAAACTGCATAATAGGAGTATCCGATTTCCTTCAGCATCTCCGCCACTTCATCAAAGTGATACCCAAGATCCCCTTTTTCATGGGCATCGGAGCCTACGGTAATGATCTCGCCTCCCAGCTCCTTATAGCGCTCTACGATCCTGCGGCAGGGGTTGTTGTCAATCAGGCCCCGTCTCGGTCCTCCGGTGTTGATCTCAATGCCCTTTTCGTTTTCGATAAGCCACCTAAGGATCTCATCCAGAATATCCGCATGCTTTTCATAGCTATACTCATTATCCTTTTCCGGACCGTAGCGAACCACATAGTCCAGATGTCCATAGACATCGAAATTGGAAAAGACCTTGATGTTCTCCAGGATGGATTCAAAATACTCTCTGTGGGCCTCCGTCTCCGACCGTCCTTCGAAGAACTCCGGAAAATAAGGATCCATGCCGTGACACAGATGAGAGGATGCGATGATAAAATCGTACTCATGCTCTCTTGCAAAGATCAGGTTCTTTTTCACCGTCTCTCTCTGGGGCTGCAGCCCTAACTCCACACCAAAGAGCACCCGGATCTTGTCCTCATATTTAGCCTTGCAGCGAAGCAGATCATAAAGGTATGCATCCGCATTCAGTTCAAACATCCCTTCCTCATCATCTTTTTGGTAGATAAAATCCGCATCCTGATGGTCCGTGAAGGTGATGGTTCGAAGCCCCAGCTCGATGGCTTTTTCAATTTGCTCCTCCATGGTGGATTTTCCGTCTCCGGAAAAAGTGGTATGTACGTGAGAATCCGCTAAAATTGCCATGTTTTGTCCTCTTTTTCTGACTTTTTCAAAATTTTATC
>JAEEKV010000164.1 GCA_016282595.1 Lachnospiraceae bacterium | reverse complement strand
TATTGCCCAGATACATATTCAGTCTGCCTGCCACCAGCTTTACCAGCGGGGCATACTCTAAGATCAGTTTTTCACGAAGATCATCCCGTTTTGTCCTCGCGTAGTCGATCCAAAGCCTTTTTCTAGCGGCCTCGTCCATGTAATAACCCTCCGTTTTGCTACAACCTTACGTATCCTTCTCGATGACGGATCCGTCCTGGCTTTCGCGCTGCGGATCAAGCGAAATTTCCTCCAGCGCCTTTTGCTCCTCTTTCAACTTCTCTTCTTCCTTCTGCTTCTCAGCCATGGCTTCTGCAGACATCCCCATCTTGTCAAAGAGGAATTTGATCATACAACTGAAAATATAAAACCCCACGATCACGCAAAGGATGATCACAAGCGCATCCTTCAGCTCATAGTGAAAAAGAAAGGTTACGATACTCGCTACCAGCGCCGCTGTCAGCGTGATAATGGGCGGGATCTTTTTTGTATCCATAGCAGGTCCCCTTAAATGGTATAAGAATCTTTTCCCACTGCCCGGATCAGAAAGGATCCGTTTTCGGGATAATAAACCACGGTACGTCCGAAGTTCTGTCCGGTATCCTCCGCCAGAATCGGAATGCGAAGGGATGTCAGTTTTGCCTTCACTGCCTCTACATTACGTGCTCCTACCTGAATGCTGCTGCTTTTTGAGGAAAAGGCAAACATCTGGGCGCCTCCGGCGATCTTGGATTCCAGCCTGGCCCTGTTTGCTCCCATGGCCAAAAGCTGACTGATGAGATCGTCAATCCCTGTATCCGCGAATTTATATCGATTTGCATTGTCTTTGATGATGGTACTGTCCGGCAACATGATATGGGCCAGTCCTCCGATCCCCTTCACGGGATCTCTCATGGCGATGCCCACACAGGATCCGAGTCCCAGTGTTGTCAGGCCATCCGGGGCTGAGCAAACCTTCAGGTCTGCCATCCCTACTTTAATGATCTCACTCATTCCTGTTTACTCCTTGTCAAGCCAACCCCAATGAATGCATGATCTTATCATAGGATTCCAGATCCGGTACCAGGATGAAGAAGCCGTCAATCTCCTTTTCATCCGTAAACTGGGTCTGGATCAAAAGCATTTTATCCCCAACTTCACCAAACTCAATAGCCGGTACTGACAAAATCGCCCCCGCCATATCTATACTCAGATCCGGCACAGAAGGATAGATCTTCAAATTTGTCAGCATGGAAAGGGAATTCAGGTAGGCTCCGGTGATGATATTGCCGATCTCCTTTAAGGCGGATAATTCCATCTCATCAAAACCGCCCTCCGTATTGCCGGTGCCAAAGCCTCCCATCATCTGGTTGACAAAAATATGCGCTGCTTCCTCCTGCAACAGGAACATGATACTGCCGGTGATATCTCCTTCCACCAGAAGGTAGATTCCCGCCATGATCTGCTCCTCGCCTCCCATGATGGAGCCGACTTCCTTAAAGTCCAGCAGCTTTACCTGGGGCACCTTCATATCCACCTTCTGCCCAAGCATCTGTGCCAGGGCCGTGGTAGCGTTTCCGGCGCCGATATTTCCGATCTCCTTAAGTACATCAAAATACTGCTGGGATACATTGTTAAGATCCAAAGCCATACCCTTACCTCACCGTTTTTGCTCATCTTCTTTGAGAACAATAGACGTACAGGCAGAGCCTGACGTCTATTGCGTTCCATTTGGCTAAAGTTATACGGATGCGCCCTCTTTTTCCCCGAAGGTTGCACCGATATCCAGAAGGGAGATCAGTCTGTCTCTCTCTTCATCCTTACCTACACCGAAGAGGAAGCTGCTGGCTGCAGATTCCTTAGAGTTATAGGCCACTTTTTCAATCTGGGTATGATCCAGCATGATCACCTCAAGTACCTCATCCACCAAGACGCCGATGGACTCACCGGATTCTAGCTTGATGATGATGATCCTGGTAGTCTTGGTGATCTCATCCTCGGGAAGCCCCATCTTAATACGAAGGCTGATCACCGGGATTACCTCGCCACGCAGATTCAAAACGCCCTTGATGTGCGGCGCCACGTTGGGAACTCTCGTGATCCTCTGCATACGGACGATATTATCCACATATTTGATATCGATTCCGAATACTTCCTCGCCGAAGCGGATGACAATATACTGAACCTGATCAAATTCTTCCTGCTGTAAATCCATAATCTCTTCCATAGCGCGCCCCCTTAAATCAATGCGTTGGTATCCAGGATCAGTGCCACTTCGCCATCACCGAGGATGGTAGCACCGCTGATGATCTTGGATTTATTGATATATCTGCCCAGTGACTTGATAACGATTTCCTGCTGTCCCATCAGCTCATCTACGATCAGACCTGCCAGCTTATCGCCCTTCTTAACGATGATAACCAGAAGGTTTTCATCCGGACTCTTGGTAGATTCGATGGAGAGCACCTTGTTCATACGGATCAGCGGAACTACAGTACCACGCAGATTCATCACTTCCTTGTTCTCAACCAGCTTGACTTCGCTCTTGGCAACATCCTCGATGGTCTGGATGGAGCCCAGGGAGATCGCATATTTCTCTCCGCCGATCTCTACCATCAAAGCCTGGATAATAGCCAGCGTCAGAGGCAGGCGGATCGTAAAGGTGGATCCCTCCCCCAGCTTGGTCTTTACATCTACTTCGCCGGACAGGGATTCGATCTTGGATTTTACAACGTCCAGCCCTACGCCTCTTCCGGAAATATCGGTTACCTGCTTTGCAGTGGAGAAGCTGGGAAGGAACAACAGATTGACGATATCCTTGTCCTCCATATTTTCCGCCTGCTCAGGGGTAATGGTTCCTCTTTCGATGGCTTTCTTTCTCACAGCTGCCACATCGATACCGTTACCGTCATCTCCTACTTCAATAACAACGGTATTGCCGTCCTGGTAAGCATTGAGGAATACGGTTCCTTCCTCCGGCTTGCCTCTTTGCACACGTACATCCGGAGTCTCAAGTCCGTGATCCGCGGAGTTACGAAGCAAATGCATCAAAGGATCACCGATCTCATCTACCACGGTACGGTCAAGCTCTGTCTCCTCACCGGACATCTTCAGGCTGATCTTCTTATTCAGCTGCTTAGACAGATCGCGGATCATCTTCGGGAACTTCTGAACCACGTTCTCAATGGGTACCATTCGAACCTTCATAACGGACTCATGCAGGTTGGTGGTAACACTCTCCAGATATTCGATCTGCTCGTTGAAGGCACCGCTTGTTTCCATGCCTTCCTGTGCGGAAGCGGAAACCAGGGAGTTTTTGGCAATGATCAGCTCGCTGACCAGATTCATCAAAACGTCCAGTTTTTCAATATCCACACGAACGGTACGGTTGACGATGGGTTTGCCCACAGCCTTCTTATCCGCAGGTGCATTCTTGGCTGCCCCATTGTCTGCTGCGGCCGCTGCCTGGGCTGCTACCTTCTTGGTCTCCTTTTCCGGTGCCTTTTCGGGAACCGCGATATCCAGCGCTCCCACATAAGCGGCTTCAATCTCGGAAACGTTCATGATCGCCTTTTTCACCGCATCCGCATCGGAATCGGTGATCACGATCATACTGAAGTCAAATTCAAATCTCTCATCCTCAATATCCTGGGCAGAGGGTACGGATACGATGATCTCGCCCAGCTCTTCGATGGCCTTGAATACCAGAAAAGCACGGGCTGCCTTCAGGATACAGCTTTCCTGTACATAAACGGTAACGCCGAATACCTTCTTGCCCTGGGAAACCGCCTCGGTCAGAACGGTGTTCTCGGTGGAACCCAGCTTGATGGAGCTCCATTTTTCCTTGGAAGGATCATCCGCTGCTGCCTCAGCCCCTGCCTCTGCAGGCTCCTCTTTCACCTCAGCCTCTTCTGCCTTCGGAGCTGCCTCCGCTGCAGGCGCAGCCGTCTTACCTTCCAGATAATCATTCAGGGCTTTGATGAGATGCTCGTTATCATTGTCACCCTCATCGGAGGATGCGGCGATATTCTCGGTATATTCTTCCAATGCATCCAGGCACTGGAACAGAAGATCCACCATGTTGCCATCCACTTTGATGGTGTTGTTACGCACCTCGGAGAACACATTCTCCATATCGTGCGTCAAATTCTGCATGCGCTTGTACCCCATGGTACCTGCCATTCCCTTCAGCGTATGAGCGCTGCGGAAGATCTCATTGATGGTATCCATGTTTTCGGGTTCCTGCTCAAGGATCATGAACTGATCGGAGAGTGTCTGCAGATGTTCTTTGGTTTCATCGAGGAAAATTTCGAGATATTGTGTTACATCCATGTTATTTAACCCCCACCTGTTTTGTGATGGCCGAAGCCAGGTTCTCTAAAGGTTCCACTTCATCAGACAATCCTTTTGTCTCGGCTGCCCTTGGCATACCGTAAACCGCACAGGTTGACTTTTCCTGGGTGATCACGTAGGGCTTTTTGCTCTTTTTCAGATTCGTGATGCCCTCGGTACCGTCCGCTCCCATTCCGGTCATGACCACGCAAACCACATTGTCATAGTCACATTCCGCCAAAGACTCGTACATGTAGTTGGCGCAGGGCTTTACCCCTTCCCGGTGTCCCTCGTCGGTCAGATGTGCAAAACAGCCACCCCGTTTTTGCACGATATGAAGATGCTTTCCGCCGGGGGCTACATACACCTTCCCGGTTTGGATCTCCATATTCTCGGCTGCTTCCACCACCGAAAGAGCACTGAGTCCGTCCAGCCGCTCTGCCAAAGATGCGGTAAATCCCGCAGGCATGTGCTGAACAATGACCACCGCTGCCGCCAGATTCCCCGGAAGATTTGGGATCACGGCCTGCAACGCCTTGGGTCCTCCCGTAGAAGAGGCGATGGCTACGATCTGCTTGCCGCCGCTTTTTGCCATGGGAACTCCCGTCTTTTTCACCGGGGTTGCGCCCTTTGGCTCCGCTGAAGGCTCCGCCTTGGTTTTGCCCTTTACCGCTGCTGCCAGCTTGAAAAACTCCGGCGGCAGGATCAGGCTGTTGGAAACTGCAAAGAGGCGATCGCAAAACTCTGTTGCAAACTTGCTGCTCTGGGTATCCATAAGGGAATCGGGCTTGTGTGCAAAATCCACTGCTCCCAGTTCCAGAGCCTCCAAGGTTACCTTGGCTCCCTCTTTTGTTTCCGTGGAATAGACTAAGACTCTCTGGTGCCTCGGCTCCTTCTGTAACTGCCTCAGAACATCCAGGCCGTTCACCCTGGGCATAATCACATCCAGGACAACGGCGTCATAGTCTGTTTCCCGCATCCGCTGCAGGCCTTCTTCCCCGCTGGCGGCCAGATCCACGCTCTCAAAACGATTGTCCGATTTGATCATATCACAGGTGGCTCTTCTCATAAGTGCAGAGTCATCTATGACGAGAATTTTTTTGCCCAATTACCCGTTTCTCCTTTGTCTGCTCTTACGTTCTTCCTCAAATATGTACCGGATGATCTCTTCCCGGACTTCGTTTTCCATATTCAGATATTTCACACGGTGCTCGATCTGATCCGGTTTTCCCGCTACTTCGTGGGCATCCAGGATCTTTCCCGTGATATCAAAATCCTTATCCTTGCCGTTGATGTTCAGCTTATAGGTCAGATAGATCAGGGTTCCCACCTCATAACGATGTCTGGAAACAAACCGAACGCCGCCGCCGCTGATATCCACGATGACGCTCTGCTCAAGAGGCAGTCCATCCTGGAAATACTGCTCATTTCTCTGTGCCGCTTCCAGTTCATCCCCCTGGAGCTTTCTGGAGGACATCTTCAGCACGCAGGCAAAACGATAATACTCCCTACGCTGGAACTTGCGAAGGTTTGTAACCGGTTCGCACAAGAGAATGTAGGTGCCGCCGGATTTATAGCGGTCCTTCACCCTGGCATTGCACTGATACAGACCGTTGTTGGTGTAGAAATAAAAATCAAACACCCCATCCACCGGAAGCAGGATCAGTTTTGTTTTCTCCATGGGCATATGGATCTCAAACTCCTCATCGGAGAGCACATCATAGACCCTGGATTCATAATTCTTTTTCCCGTCCGGTTCACTGCGGTCCTTGACCATGATATCCACTTTGTTTCCCGGCATAACGATTTTTGTCAGCATACTGTTACCTCAACGACAGTTTTTTAACTTCTTTTATTTGCAATGATATGAGAGAAAAATGCAGCCATCCCTCGTTTTTTCACCTGACTCTCCTGCTCTCCGTACATGAGCACCCTGGCGATCTGCTCATAGGCCCTTGCAGACTTGGCGCCCGGATCCGCCAGAGAAACCGGAGACTGCTGCATAACGGCAGCGGCCAGCTTCGGATCCTGGGGTACCGCCCCTAGATAACTGATGGGCACCTTTAAGTATCTTGCCACCACAGTGTTGAGCTTGGTGTAAAGGTTTCTGCCATCCTGAGGATCCTCCACGCGATTGGCAATGATCCGGATCTGGGTCATGTCCCGAAGGAACCTGGAATGCCTGTTCAAAGCCTTCACCAGAGAATAGGAATCCGTAATGGAGGTGGGCTCCGGAGTGGTGATCAAAAGAATCTCCCCGCTGGCTACCAGAAACTCCAGTACTGCATCCGAGATCCCGGCTCCCGTATCAATGATGATGATATCCGCCAGGGAATCCAGCTTCACCAGGTTCTGGATGATGTAAGCCAGATACTCGCGGCTTAGATTCGACATTCCCGCGATCCCCGATCCACCGGAGATAAAGCCTACATTTCCCGGGCCCCAGGTGATGATCTCCGTAATGTCCTTGCCCTGGTAGATCAGATCACTGAGATTGTACTTGGGCACGGTGCCGAAAATGATCTCGATATTCGCAAGACCGAAGTCCGCATCCAGAATGATCACCCGCTGTCCCAGCTTGGTAAACTGGATGGCCAGGTTGATGGCTGTATTGGACTTACCCACGCCTCCCTTACCGCTGGTGACGGTGATCACCCGGGCCAGAGGTCTTTGCTGGGCAGGTTGGTTCATTTTTATGATATTTCGAAGCTGCTGCGCCTGATCCATAACCGACCTCCTACTGTGCAAAAGCGTCCATCTGGCCGCTCAAAAGCATTTTTACGGTTTCCTGCGCATTGAAGATCTCAATATCATCCGGCACGTTCTGACCGATGGTGATATAGGCCAGAGGCGCTCCGGTATAAAGTCTCAGATTCAAAATGCTTCCCAGGGTGGTAGTTTCATCCACCTTGGTAAAGATGAGGGAATATGCAGTCATATCCCTGTAGGAATCTGCGATCATGCAAAGATCCTTGTATTTTGTGGTGGCGCTTACCACCAGATACACTTCCTTTTCCACGGAAAAATCCAGTGCACCCAAAAGATCCGCCATCCCGTCCTTCTGAGAGGCGTTGTGAGGGCTGTGTCCCGCCGTATCTACAAGAATGTAGTCACAGCTTTCCAACTCCCGTACTGCGCTGCGAAGCTCAGCCGGGGTATAGATGATCCGGAAAGGTACTTCCAGAATATTGGCATAGGTACGAAGCTGCTCTGCCGCGGCAATCCTATAAGTATCTGCCGTCAAAAGTGCAATACGCTTCTTCTGCTCCACTCTGAAGGAAGAAGCCAGCTTGGCAATGGTGGTAGTCTTTCCAACTCCGGTAGGACCTACGAAAAAGATCACCTTGGGACCGTTGGCTGCGGGGGAAATGGTCTCCGCCTCACCCAGCTTTAACACTAGTCTTTGATAAACTGTTGCAAGCAGATGATCCAAAGGAGAATTAGGCTTTACATTGGCTGCCAGATCATCGATGAGGGCCACTGCATACTCCTCATCCACTTCGTTTTCGATCATCATCTGATAGAGCAGGCGGAAAAATGCCAGATTGGAATCCTCTGCCTCCTCGGGATCTTCATATTCCGACATCACTGCAGCCTGGTTAATAGGTGCAGCGATCTGTTTTTCCAAAAACTCCTGGAGGCTTTCCAGCCTTCTGTCATACTCCGGCTCCTGGTCTCTCTGACTACGGCCGCGGGATCCTGCAGCCACGGCTTTTTGCTCAGACCTGGCTTCCTCCCTAAGGTCATACATGGTCTGACCGCCCCGTCCGGATGCAGATTCATAGGCAGCTGCTGCCCGGGATGCTCTTGCAGGGGTAGGCCCGGAAAACATATCTGCCTCCAGCTGTCTGCCTTCGTTTTTCTGGCGCTCCTGCTCGCTGGCTCTGGCAATCTGGCTCACTGCTTCCACAACGGAACGAAGCTCGCCTTCCTGCTGCTTTTCCTGCTTCTCCTTGCGGCTCTTTAAAAGCTCCTCTTCCTCCAGGGCCACCGTAACTTCCTTTTGCTGGCGCATGAAAATAGAGAAAAAGCCACGCTTCTTGACGTTTTTGACATTCATGATCACAATGCCTTCGCCAAGCTCCTTCTTCGCAGCTTCTACCGCTTCCTCTTCAGTTTTGCCTGTAAACTTCTTAATGATCATTTTGTATACCTATACTTGTAGATATATGCTGATTGCTCCGCTGCTTCGCAGCTCCCGCAATCACCGCCGTATACCATCTATTCTCGATATACGCCGATCGCTCCGTTGCCTTCGGCAACTCTCACGATCGCCGCCGTGCTTCGCAAATCGGTATGCTCATTTCATTCGCATACCTTCTTTGCTTCAGCTCGGCTTAGTCGGCAAATGCGTGGCATGTTGCCCATACAAGTATGGGCCTCATGCCCCGCGCTTGCCGAGCATATATCACGCCGTCACCATCCCCACAGATTGCAGTTCTACGTTTGACTCGACCTCGTTGTACGAAACAACAATCAAGTCTTTGAAATAATCTTCCGTCATGCGTTTAAAGTACATACGCACAATAGGCGAAGTAATGATAATGGCGTTCTTGCCCATGTTTTCCAGCTTTTCGGTCTCTGTCTGGACGGAGGCCATAACCGCCTTGGTCCGATCCGGTGCCAGGGTCAGATACGCTCCCTGCTCGGTCTGCTTCACAGAGCCCATGATCTCCTGCTCCACCTTGGGATCTAAGGTAATGACGCTGGTGGTCTCATTGGCCGGGAAGTACTTGGCACTGATGGCTCTCTTTAAGGCCTGCCTGCAATACTCCGTTAAAATATCCGTATCCCTTGTAGTGGGTGCATAATCTGCCATGGTCTCAAAGATGGTGAGTAGATCGCGGATGGAAATACCTTCCGCCAAAAGGTTTTGCAGTACCTTCTGCACCTCTCCAAGTCCCAGCATCTTGGGTACCAGTTCATCCACAAGAGAAGGATTGGATTCTCTTAAGTTATCTACCAGATTCTGTACATCCTGACGGCTCAGAAGCTCTGCAATATGCCGTCTGATAACTTCCGTCAAATGGGTTGCAATGATGGAAGGCGGATCCACAACGGTGTAGCCCACGGACTCAGCCCGCTCCCTTTGTCCTTCCGTGATCCAGACTGCGGGAAGATGGAAGGAGGGCTCAAAGGTCTTGATACCGCTGATCTCCTCTTCCACATAGCCGGGATTCATCGCCATGTAATGATCGAATAAAATCTCGCCCTCCGATACCTGTACGCCCTTGATCTTAATGATGTACTGGTTCGGATTGAGCTGAATGTTATCACGCAGACGGATGATGGGTACGATACTACCAAGCTCTAAGGCAATCTGCCGTCTGATCATAACCACGCGGTCCAAAAGGTCTCCGCCCTGGTTCACATCTGCCAAAGGAATGATACCGTAACCAAATTCCAACTCGATGGGATCCACCTGCAATAGCGAGGTGACATTTTCAGGTTGCCGGATCTCTTCTGCGGCCACCTCTTCCTCTCTGGCTTCGCTTTCAATCTGGGCTGTTTCAATGGTACCTGCCATCTGGCGTCCCACCAGAATAAATGCTGAACCGATGCCCACAAAGATCACGGTATTCAAGGGGGTTACAATGCCCAAAAAGCACATAACACCGCCCACCATATACATACTTCTCGGAACACCGAAAAGCTGAGAGATCAACTCGGTTCCGAAATCTGCATCCTTGGATCCCTTGGTAACCAGCATACCGGTTGCCAGTGAGATCAAAAGTGAAGGAATCTGGGATACCAGACCGTCTCCGATGGTCATAATAGAGTAAGCCGAAAGGGCTTCTGAAGCTGTCATTCCGCGACGAAGCACGCCCATGGCGATACCGCCTACCATATTTACGGCCGAAATGATAAGGCCTGCGGTGGCATCTCCCTTAACGTACTTCACGGCACCGTCCATAGCCCCGAAGAAAGCGGATTCCTGTTGGATCTTATCTCTTCTCTTTTTGGCTTCGGCGTCGGTAATGGCTCCGGTGTTCAGATCGGCGTCGATAGCCATCTGCTTACCGGGCATGGCATCCAGGGTGAAACGGGCAGTTACTTCAGCTACACGCTCGGAACCCTTGTTGATAACCATGAACTGTACAAT
>JAEEKV010000163.1 GCA_016282595.1 Lachnospiraceae bacterium | reverse complement strand
TATTTTACCGTGGATGATGCATCGGTGAATACGGAAACAGCGTCCTATCTGATGATCGGAACCCTGGAATCCTACGTAAAGATCCGTGATTACTACGGGAAGGAAAAGCTGCTTCCCATGATGATCGAGACAGATGACGGAGACAGGCTCCAACGGGCACTGAACCGGGAGCGGGGACAGGAGCATCCGAAATACAGTGAGATGTGCAGACGGTTTCTGGCAGATGAACAGGATTTTTCCGAGGAAAAGAAAAAGGAAGCGGGAATTGAGTTTACGTTTCAAAATGATGATCTGAGGGTATGCCTTTCACAGATGCGACAATATATTTTGGAGCACAGGGATGCCTGAAGGATCAGACGTGACAGAAGAGATCACAGAAAGGAGCGCCTATGGACAATATGGGTATGGGGATGCGGATCGACCAGCTGCAGCAGATTACGCAGACCCAGGAAAATACACAGGCCCAGCAGGCCGACGGCTCCTTTAAGTTTCTTCTGGCCAGCCGGATCGGTGAGGCGGGGCTTCAGGAACAGCTCATGGGAATGATGGAGGAGATCTCCGATCAGGGCAAGCGCATTTCCAAAAAAATGGACATCAAGGACATGCGAAGATACCGCACCCTCATCAAGAACTTTCTCAATGAAGTGGTAACCAGGTCTCATAAATTTTCCAGAGAAAACTTCCTGGACAGAAGAGGGCGTCACCGGGTTTACGGCATTATCAAACAGGTGGATGATACCTTAGATGCCCTGGCACAGGAGCTTTGCAAGGATGAAAAGGATCACATCGAGATTCTGAAAAAGATCGGTGAGATCGAGGGACTGATCCTGGATATTTTCACCTGATAATAAACGGACATTGGATTTTAACAGATCATGAGAAAATACCCGACGGGGTACAAAGGAGGCTTCACATGGCAACGTTTGATGATATTTACGGACAACCGCAGATCGTGAATCATTTCAGAAATGCTCTTTCCACAGGGAAGATTTCCCATGCCTATATGATCAACGGAGAGCGTTCCTCCGGAAAGGAATTCATCGCCAGGGTCTTCGCACAGGCATTGCAGTGCGAGGAGGGAGGCATCGAGCCCTGTAATGAGTGTCAATCCTGCCGCCAGGCCAATTCCATGAACCAGCCGGATATCATTAAGGTGATGCATGAAAAACCCGCCACCATCGGTGTTGAGGATATCAGAATGGGCATCAACGACAACATTCTGATCAAGCCCTATGCCAGCAAGTGGAAGATCTACATCATCAATGAGGCGGAAAAGATGACGGTACAGGCACAAAACGCCCTTCTGAAAACTTTGGAAGAGCCCCCTGCCTATGCAGTGATCCTGCTTCTTACCTCCAATCTGGATGTGATGCTGCCTACCATCATCAGCAGATGCGTGGTGATGAATATGAAGCCTGTTCCCGATGATATGATCAAGGGATATCTTATGCGGGAGCTGCAGATCCCGGATTATAAGGCTGACGTGTGTACCGCCTTTGCACAGGGAAATCTGGGAAAGGCAAAAGCCCTGGCAGCCAGTGAAGAATTTGACAACATCAAAACCGAGGCGGTAAACCTTCTTCGCTACATCCGGGAAATGGAGATTACGGATATCGTTTCCGCCATCAACAAGATCAAAAAGGAGTACAAGATCGATATCAACGACTATTTGGATATTCTGTCCGTATGGTATCGTGATGTGCTGCTGTTTAAAGCCACCAATGATGCCAACCATCTGATCTTCAAGGATGAGATCCAGTACATCAAAAATGTGGCAAACCAGAGTGCTTACGAGGGGATCGAGATCATTCTGGAAGCATTGGAAAAAGCGAAAGCAAGACTTCGTGCAAATGTCAGCTTTGATCTGACCATGGAGCTTTTGCTTTTAACGATAAAGGAGAATTAATTGTATGGTAAAGGTAATAGGAGTCAGCTTTCGAAACGGCGGAAAGGTGTATTATTTTTCCACGGAAAATCTGCCGGTAAAAAGAGGGCTGCATGTGATCGTTGAGACTGCAAGGGGAACGGAGTTCGGAACCGCAGTCGGAGAGATCAAGGAGATTGACGAATCGGAGTTTTCCGCTCCCATCAAACCCATTCTTCGCATCGCTACCAAGCGGGATGAGGAGCAGGAAGCAGCCAATCGTGAAAAGGAGATGAAGGCCATCCGCATCTGCAAGGAAAAGATCGCGGAGCACAAGCTGGATATGAAGCTCATCGGCGCAGAATATACCTTTGACAGCAGCAAGGTGCTGTTTTATTTCACCGCCGACGGAAGAGTGGATTTCAGAGAACTGGTAAAGGATCTGGCCGGCGTATTTCGCACCAGGATCGAGCTTCGTCAGATCGGTGTCAGAGACGAGACCAAGGTACTGGGCGGCATCGGCGTTTGCGGACGTCCCCTTTGCTGCCATATCTATCTGTCGGATTTTGCACCCGTTTCCATCAAAATGGCAAAGGAGCAGAACCTGTCCTTAAATCCCACAAAGATCTCGGGAGTTTGCGGCAGGCTCATGTGCTGTCTGAAAAATGAAGAGGATACCTATGAGTATCTGAACCGTCTCATGCCGGGCGTAGGAGATCTGGTGGTAGCCAAAACCGATGACGGCGAGGTGGAAGGATCCGTTCATTCCATCAATGTGCTGCGTCAGACCGTAAAGGTGATCTTTGATGACGAGGACGGAGATCGGGAGATCAAGGAATTTAAGGTAGAGGATCTGACCTTTGAACCCCGCAAGGGCGGAAAGAACCACAAGAAGCGGAAAAACAACGATAAGAAGCAGGAGTCCAAGGACAAGGAGAGCCAGGAAGAGAAGGAACTGGAAAAGCTGATAGAAGCTGATGAAGAGGATTTTTCCCGCCAGCAGGCTGAAGAGGGCGGAAAAGACCGTGACAGACGAAAAGACCAGGGCGGCAGAAGAGGCGGCCGGGATCGTCAGGAAGGAAAGAAAAATCCCCAGAAGGACGGCGAAAAGAAAGAGGGAAAAGACGGCGGAAAGAAGAATCAGAATCGAAACCGCCGGGATCGCAGAGATAACCGGGGCCAGAATGGCGGCCAGGGTGAAAACAGAGATCAAAACCAGGAGCCCAGACAAAACCGCGGTCATCGTAACAGACCCGACAGACGCGGCCAGGGCCAGGGTGAGCAAGGCGGCAACAGGGAATAAGGGAGAGCGTTGTGGAGCAGGATGTGACGGAGCTTTTGAAAGAAGGAGAAAGGCTGGATGATCTGGGAGTTCGGGATTATCGGATCATTCAGGATCCGGACAGATTCTGCTTCGGCATTGATGCGGTGCTGCTATCCGGCTTTGCCAGGGTAAAGGACGGACAAAAGGTGCTGGATCTGGGAACCGGAACCGGGATTTTGCCCATCTTACTTTCTGCCAAAACAAAGGCCTCCTTCCTTGCGGGATTGGAGATCCAGCCGGAGAGCGCAGATATGGCAAAGCGCAGCGTGCAGCTTAACGGTCTGGAGGAGCAGATTCAGATCCTGGAGGGAGATATCAAAGAGGCTGACATCCTGTTTGCTCCGGGAAGCTTTGAAGTCATTACCTGTAATCCGCCTTACATGATCGGCGGACACGGACTGCAGAATGCTTCTTCGGCAAAGCAGATCGCAAGACATGAGATCCTCTGCACCTTTGAGGATGTGGCAAGAGTCAGCTACCGCTTACTGGTTAGCGGAGGGAAACTTTTTCTGGTACATCGTCCCTTCCGACTGGCGGAGCTTATCCAGACTCTTTGCAAATACAGGTTGGAGCCCAAGCGGATCCGTTTTGTGCATCCCCATCTGGAGGACGAGCCCAATATGGTCCTCATAGAAGCGGCAAAGGACGGAAACAGCAGAGTTACAGTGGAAAAGCCCTTGATCGTATATGGAGATGACGGCGACTATACCGACGAGATCTATCAGATCTACAAGATGCCGAAATATGCCAGATAACAGGGTCATAAGTAGGAAACCGCTGACAGCTAGCTGGCAAGCGGTTGAACTACTTCATGACCCGCCGAAACATGAGGAAAGAAGAAAAACGAACGAATGTGAGTTTTTCGATTTCCGAATGTTTCGTAGGATTGCGTAAGTTGCCGAAGGCAACGGAGCAATCCGTGTTATCTGGAAAACCATACCCAAACAGAGGCAACAGTAGGATTGCGAGAGTTGCCGAAGGCAGCGAAGCAATCCGTGTTATCTGATTACCCATACCCAATCAGGAAATAAGAGATGTTCGGAAGAAAGAAACCCAAACCCATC
>JAEEKV010000162.1 GCA_016282595.1 Lachnospiraceae bacterium | reverse complement strand
GATTTTGCCCCGGTTTTTTCCTGCCGCTTCTTGGCTGCCATGGCAAGCTCATAGACCTCATCGTCAAAAGCTCTGCCTTCTGGGTTACTCAGATCATACTCTCCCGTCTGCAGTCTTGCGTAAAGCGCAAGGATATCCCTGTCTTTTTTCAGGTCATATTTCTTTCTCAGAGCATCGATTTCCTTTTTTTCCATGACACTTTATTGTAAACCATATATGGTCACAAATGCAAGCCTTGCAACAATATATTGTGATATTATTTACGCCGCCTCCCGCCTTCGCAAGAGATTCCCGTGCTCTGATACGGCGAAGCCCGTAAATCGCCCGGTAATCTCTTGCCTACGGCTCGCGGCTCTTCGAATATCATTTGCATAAGTGCGCGCGAGGCGAAGGTGATTGTTTCCGGCGCGACTTACGGCCGTTAGGCGTATCGGAGCAGCCGGAAATGATCACGATCCGGGAGCGCACTATCGAGTAGAAGAAATCCCCCTCTGTAGATACAGAGGGGGATTTTGTGATCAGTTCTACTCTTGCTCTTTATTTACCATGATGGAGAGTCCCTTGGCGAGTCCGTTCTGCGCGATGGCGTAGATCACAGCCTTGCCGGGCTTCTTGCAGACAACGTTACCCTTGGAATCAACGGTAGCCACCTTGCGGTTGCTGCTCTCATAGCGAACGCCGACCAGCTGTTTATCGATCTTGTTATCCATGATCATCTGGGCTTCGACACAAAGCTTCTCGCCGGGAGATGCCACAACAGAGCTTGTCAGGTATCCGTTATCCACGCTCTTAGGGTTGGAAAGGGTATCTGACTTAGGAGACGCATAAACGGTCTCGGAAACAGTCAGTACTTTCTTTACGCGGAACTTCTTCACATTGGTATAAGCTACTACAATATACTTGTAATAGGAGTTGGGAGAAAGCTCTTCCTGGCTCCAGGAGGTTTTATTCTTGCCTACTACGGTATCGAGGAGTCTCATCTTGCTTCCGTAAGGTGCACCGTAGATCAGGTATCCCTTTGCCTTCTTCACTCTCTTCCATTTCAGGCGGATGCCTTCCTTCTGAGAAGATGCCACCAGCTTTAAGTTGATATACTTAGCGCCTTTGACATTCTTGGTATCCGTCTTGGTCTTTCTGATCTTCTTGGTGATCTTGGCCTCGGAAGTATTCTTCTTTGCCCATTTCTTATAGGCGGCCTTGTATTTCTTTTTGGCCTCTGCTTCAGTCTTAGCTACATAATCCTTTTCGGCCTTTTCCAGGTTTGCTACAAGGTCCTTGGGAACCAGATTCTTCTGCTCGCCTGTCAGGGCGTCGTAGGTCTTTCTGGCCTCCTCCATAGTCTTCTTATCAGAGTCACTCAAAGAAATGTCCTTCGGAACCAGCTTTAACTTGGCAATGGCTTCATTGGCCTGTTTGCGGTTTTCCGCATTGGTCTTTGCCAGATTATCATAGGTCTCGGCTGCAGCATACATACGGTTCACTGCCGAAGATGGAAGCAGCTTTTTCTGGTCCGCACTGAGCGCTTCATAAGCTGCCACTGCATCATCAATGGCTGCCTTATCGGCATTTGTCAGAGAAACAGGATCCGCGATATCCTGCATCTTCTTAAGGGCTGCTGTAGCAGCTGCTTTATCGGTTTTATCCTTTGCACCTAAAGATGCGTACTTTTGCTCTGCTGCCACCAACGTCTCAACCGCATTGGGCATCATGGTCTTTATGAGTTTCGCAGTAGCCTTTACGGAACTTGCCTCATCATAGGCTTCTCTTGCCTTGTTGATCCTTGCTTCACTCAGATCATCATAATGTACTTCGCCTATGGCTTTAATACTCTCCACTGTCTGGGAAGCTTTTTGCTGTGCCAGATAGTTGAAGTCATCATGATAGCTGATGAGTTTTGCAACAGACTCAACAGAGGTTCCTTCCTTAGCTGCTATGATGGAACCGCCATAGTAGCTCCATGCGCTGTCCAGTTTTTGCTCAAATGCAGGCGTCAGAACAACCTTTCCGTCTATAAGCTGTGCTTCTACCGCTTTGATCAGGGCATCTATGATACCCAGTTCTTTCTTGACAAGTTCTTCATACTCTTTATTGCCGATCCAGACTGCCCACAGATTCTTGTTCCCAAGCTTATCCTTTGTGATGATCGGCACCCAATTCTCGGAATTAGCCGGATCCGGATTCTCCGGGCGGGAATCTGCCTGATACCAGCCAAGGAAGGTCATATCCGGTCTGTCGGAAGCTACATGCAGCGGGATCGTATAGCCTTCCCCGATATCCTCAATGGTATAGGTGTAAAGCACTCTCTCACCGGTTTTGAAATCGCCAATGGGAATACCTGCTGTATCCAGGCCCTTATTATAGATAATAGTATAGGTAATGGGCTTAAAGATCGCCTTGCATCTGAGACTCTTAGTCAGGGTGCTGTAATTGATCGGCAGATCCTCGGGTTTTACAGTAACCGGAGTAAGTTCCACGTCGCCAACCGTGGCAGTGATGGTCCATCCTTCAAAGGAATAGCCATTCTTACTCAGAACCGGGAATTTCAGTGCTTTCCCATATTCATACGTATTGTTTGTTGTGTAAGCTTCTTCTCCCACGGGGATGCCGCCATCAAAATCAAGAGAAAACGATTCCATCCTGATCTTCCATCTCGGATACAGGGTCAGATTACCCGTCATTCCGATGGTTGTACAATCCAGCTTTGCATCATCATTCCAGACCGCGTTTGGAGACAATGGTTGGTTGGGGGTAGGCGGTTCGGTGTACCATCCCATAAATTCATATTTCAGGCTGGTCGGCGCCAGATCCGGGAACACAACAGACCTTTCACAGGTATAGGAATCCGGTGCCTGTGACTCAAAACCGCTCATGGTATCATCATATTGATAGGTAATGCTGTAGGATTCTACTTCCCATACCGCATACACCGTCACCTTATCCGCAGGCATAAACTGCTCTGTCGAAGCATCCAACACAAGCGGTCCGTTATATTCGGCAGCCGAAGGGGCTTTTTTCACTCTGCCGTCTGCCGCAGAGGTCCCGGCTTCGATATACCACCCTTTAAAGATATAACCGTTTCTCTTTCCGGACAGGTCAGGTGCCTCAATAAGATCCTTATACTGAGCGCTCGTCTGGTAAACATAGGTATCATCCAAAAGTTCAACAGAAGGCGCAAATTTGGAATCCCAGCTTCCGTCGGTCAGAACGGTTGCGCCATTCAGATTCCAGGTTACGGTATAACTTTTGCGCTTCCAAACCGCTACAAGAGTCATGTTCTTCTTGGTACCCTTTTCCACGGTTTCAATCTTTCTGTAGTTATCATTCAGACTGTCATACTGCTCTTTGGTAGTGGTATCCGGATCCAAAGCCAGAAGTTCGGCTTTGATGCTAGAATCGGTTCCGTCATACCAGCCTACAAATTCATAGCCTTCTGTGATAACCATATCGTCAGCAGGCTTTCTGACTGCAAAATTGTCACTTTCGCAGGTGAATTGATCCTTTCCTTCCGTTCCCGCGCTCCAGGTCAGATCATTTTTCCACTTAGCGCATTTTGCAAAGCCGTTCTCATAGGTTACCGTATAGTCCGTCGGCGCAAAAACAGCTTTTATCAAAAGTGCATGATTGGGCATGGAAACCTTGCCCTGTGCCACCTGATTTCCAAGGTTTGTCTCGATCTCGGCAGCCGTCATAGGCGTGGTGGAACCTTCCAGATAGAATTCCCAGTTTGTAAAGTCGTAGCCTGCTTTCAAAACATCCGCAGGAAGGTCCACTTCGTCTCCGGTATTCAGCGTTACCGAAGATCCATCCGCAGGTCTTTCCGGCGAATAGGCTCCATCTGGCTGACCGCCGTTAAAGTCCCAGGACAGCTCAGGGCTGTTTAAATCAAATCTTGCATAAAGAGTGAATGTTTTTGTCTCGGGGGCATTTTCTGCGATCAAGACATCCAGAACATCCTGATTCATCTCTTCTACTCTGGCACTTTCATCCCACCCTTTGTTTAAATACAATGTATGTGCTTTTTCATACTCATCATAATTCGTAAATTCCGGGTCAGTAAGTTCCGGTTCTTTTGTAAAAATACGTTGTTCTTTACTATACCAGCCAACAAAATGATAATTGTTATTTCCGGGTTTGATCTCAGATGATCTCAAACCAAGATCAGGAAAAACTTCATTTGCAGGAACAAAAAAGTCCTTACCTTCAACAGGTTCTTCACCTATTTGGGGCATCCAGGCAATATTATGATGGTCTTCCGTCTCTCTGAAATCCTTCCACTCTCCATTTCCTTTATTATATTCAATGCAGTATTCATCCGCCTGCCAGATTGCTTTCAATTTGATAACCCCATTGAGGCCATTGTTTCCCATGGACGCAATATATCCATCACTTCTAAACAGATATGCGTCATCCGGTATTATCTGCCATAAGCTGTCAAGCTCGTCCATATCCAGATCATCAATTTTTGTGTAATTTGAATAATCTGTACTGTACGAAATTTCCCAGCCAGTCTGGGTATAATTATCACGGCTAAGTCCTGGAGGGGTAACAGTCGTGCCAAAATCTCCTTTAGATGCATAAGCACTTGAATAGGATCCTCCATTTCGATCCCAGTTAAACCCCCATGAAGATTTTCCCCATTTGGCTGTAAGAACCAGTTCATCATCATCGGTAAGTGGTAGATCCGAAATACTGATTGCTCCAGTCAATGCTTCCGAATTCGAATTGGGATCAAGTCTTATACTGTCAATCCACGTGGTACCATCTGAAAGATACCATCCAAGGAATTGATCTTGGATCCCGTCTGCCAGATCCGGCAATTGTATAGTACTTTGCGTCCCGCCGGTGGCAAAAACAGTAGCATAATCCGGATCTTCAACACCCTGCGCATCAGTAAATTTCGCGCCATCATGACCGGTGCCCATATTATATACGATCGAATAATTCTTAGGGGTAAATAATGCTGTAAATGTCAGTTGATCAGCAGGCTGGGTATCGGGAACAGGATCATATAATTTCCCGTCATATCCCCTGCATTCCCATTTGTCGAACTGATAAAATTTCTTTGTCAGATTACAATAAGCCGGATCTTCATTCGGATCTGATATAGGATCTCCTAAATAAAATGGTGTATTATGCGCCATTCCACCGGCCGCCCAACTTGGATTCGGATCGCTTGTAAAAGCAGGCCTATCGGGCCATTCATCCGCCATTGAATAATCATACTTTATCATATACGGAAGCTTTGACCAGCCGGCTTTAAATGTGGTATTTTGTGTAATTACCACATCCTCAAGTTCAGTTAAATAAGAAAAAGAACCATCACCATTTGGTTTTTGCCACCATTCGAAAACCCACCCTGCTTCCTTCGGAGTCTCCGGTGTAGTAGCATGCCCACCAACAGGAACTCCCTGCTCAGGGATCTCTTCTCCATGCCCCTGCGTATCAAAAGTTACGTACAGATATGTGGAAGGAATAAAGGTATAATAGAATTCAACTAACGTTCCGTTCACAGTGATCCATTCCGGTTGAAATTCAGCCTTTTTCCCATTCACTCTCGGCACAAGATCCTGGTCAAAAACAGCTTTTTGGGCATCCTTTACACGGAGTCTGACAAAAAGCTTATATACCGTAGAATCATTCTTATTAATATAAGTCGTAGTTTCCGGTAATTCCACATCTTCCGATCCATTCAAGGGACCGCGGAGTTTTGTACCCATATATCCGGCATTATTTCCATCAAACATAACATCCGAATCGTTATCGATAGTCGCAGTATCCAACAGATCCATAACCTTTGATCCGCTTGCACACTGAGCCGGTTCGAGAATATTGATATTGATCTCTTTAATAAGTCTTTTATTTGAGGTAGCAGGAAATGCATATGAAATCGTCACCTTATTATGTGATTCATCAAAAGTGTAGGAAGTTGCAGAAAGCGTGGTGTTATTGATCCTTATGCTTTTTGTCTGGGACGCAGTGAGCTTATGGTCGCTATCTCCGGAAATCACAGCATAAAGTACATAAACAGTACCACCGGCAGCTTTACTGCCTTTTGCGATTTCAGCACCAGCCTGTGTCTTCCAACTCCATTCATCCACTTTCGCCATCGAACCTGCGCCTGGTCTTGCCTGCACAAGCTCAAATCCATCGTTATTAGCAAGTGACTCTCCTGCTGCAGGCTCGGTAACGTTGATCTGCAGTGATGAGCAATACTTTTCTGCACCAGCAAATACATTCCCAGCAGGTAATGAACCGATGATCATTATGATCATCAAAATCCCGCTTAAAACCCTTTCCCAAATTGCTCTCTTCCAAGTTCTTCCTGATCTTTTCATATCGCAGATTCCTTTCCACATCTATGATTTTCTACAAAATACCCTTTCGATCCCGGGGACCAACGCGCTTTGAAAATCGTTATTCCCTTGCCGAATTGTTTACATAAAAATACAATCTAAGAATAGCACAAAAACACCCCTGCAAGCAAGACTCGCAGGGCATAAATTGCCCATTCTTATTGTTTTTCGGATGAATCTCTTAGAATATTTAGGATATATAATGATTTTCTTATATCTTTACACCTCACTCTTCGTATCCGCAACTTCAAAACACCTTGCAAACTTAATCCAACTATGATATCTTCACCTTATCAAACTCGGAAGCAGATCCAGCTTCCAGACATTTTCGGAAACAGCTTTCGCTGTGTTTTCCCCAATGTTGAAGAATTTTGTAACCCGTTGACCATTTATTTAAACACAGCTTAGAAAGGAGCTGATCTAATGACAAGTCAAAAACCAAATACTGTTATCTTTTCCCCCGGTCTTGCAAATGCCAGCGGTAAGATCGAATATCCTCTGAAAAACGATGTGATCCTGCATTGTGTTTCACAACGTTCAAGTGAGTTTCTCAAACTGCTTGTTTCCAGTTTTCTGGGGATACCGCTATCTGACATCAGATCAGTACACTTGGAAAATCCCATAGACTTTAGAACTTATGATGCAAAAGAGCTCATCCTGGATATCAAAGTCCTATTGAACAATGATCAGATGATCAACTTTGAAATGCAACTGAATATTTCTCGCGGCGTCACCTGGTGGATCAATCGATCTCTTCTTTATCTTTGCAGAACCTTTGATAACATAAAAAAAGGGAATGATTATACACTACTAAAGCCTGCGGCACAGATCAGCATCATCGATCATGACCTTTTCCCTAACGAACCGCCCGAATTCTATGCCAAATATCTATTAACGAACTGCCGTACCGGTGCTTGCTATACTTCCAATTTCAAACTTAACGTGTTATACTTGAACCACATAGATTTAGCAACTCAGGAAGATATCGATAATCATTTGGTCGAGTGGGCCAAAGCGTTTCAAGCTTCTACTTGGGAGGATCTCAAAAATCTAGCAGTTCATACACCGGAGTTTAAGGAGGTGGCAGAAATGATGTTTGATGTAGATGCTGATGTTAGCGCCAGAACTTACGCTGAAGCACATGAAAAATATCTCCACGATCTGGCAACACATAAAAAAATAGCATATATGGATGGATATGATGACGGCCGCGCTGAAGGTCGTACCGAAGGCTATGCAGAGGCGCTAGCCGAAAGTGAAGCCGAAATTAAACGATTACACGAGATCATCACAAATGCAGGTTTATCCTTAGATCAATAAATAAAACAAAAGGACGTGTCACATCGGCACGTCCTCTTTTATTCTCTTTTATTTTCTCTTCACATCCACTATACTCACTACCATCCTATGCGGGAGGCAGATGATGGATTGTCCCAGGGCGGTGATGGGGACTGTGTGAACGCAGATCTGGTTTGGGCAGTCCGCTTCTTTCACACATACGCTTCCGTCTCTGATCTGTATGATGTTCTCTCCCAGATCCGAAGAAGCCAAAAGTTCTGTGTTTTCGGAAAGAGGAACGGAATATACCTGCTGCCCTTTGATCTCTACCACCACATTCAGATTTCCGGCATTTGTC
>JAEEKV010000161.1 GCA_016282595.1 Lachnospiraceae bacterium | reverse complement strand
TACCAGATGGGTCTTTCTGTTGACAAAGATCAGAAGGATCAAGCCGATGATAATGCTGCCGAATACTGCCAGAGGGATCATACCGGCTGCCAGCACAATACCTACTGCGATGGACCAGAATAAAAATGCGATCTCCAGGGGTTCCTTAATAGCTGCCCTGAAACGAACGATGGAAAGGGCACCGACCATACCAAGGGAAAGCACTACGTTACTGGTCACTGCCAGGATCACAAGGGTGGTGATCATGGAAAGGGCTACCAGGGTGACACCGAAGCTGGATGAATACATAACCCCCTGATAGGTCTTTTTGTAAACGAAGAAGATAAAAAGTCCGATGGCAAAAGCCAACGTCATGGCCAGCACCATATCGATGATGCTCACGCTGGTTACGTTCTCAAGAAAGCTGGATTTGAAAATGTCATTGAAAGTCATATTTGAATTCCTCCTGCATATTTTTCTTTTTATTCCTTCTGTTTTTAAGCCATTGGAAGCCTTGCGGCTTCGTACTTGGAAAAGCTTTGGATCCTGGTGGCCTTCAGGCTTACCGCATCCCTGATGATGTCCGGCAAAAAGCCGTACCATTTCACTTCCAGGATGCAGATCCCCGGCGCCGCAGGTACCATAATGCAATCGGGATTCAAAAAGTCCGTACAATCAAGTCCCGTCCGAATGTTGTAATCCAGGGTAACCCGGACATTTCCCGGTCCGAAGATGAAGGGCTCTCTGGTGTAATCCACAATGGTCTTACCTCCCAGCCTTTCCGACTGCATCCTTACATATAATTCCCGAATCAGCTCCTGCTCATCCTCCTTCATCCAGGCGATGTCCCCATCTGCGATCTTCTGTGCCTGCTCCTTTGTGAGATTGGCTGAGACCTTGGTTCCCAGATTGGCGGTTTTGCTCTTTTTCTCCAGATGGATAAAGGACGTATCTCCGTTGTAGTAACGGATCCTGAACTTGGATCGTCTGCTGACGCCCATCTGTTTTTCCAAGAGTGCCTTATTGGTGGGAGTGTCAAAATATAAGCTCCGGATCAGGTATTTTCCGTCTATGGCGTGAGGATCCGGTCTTGCCACGGCGCTCATGCGCTGCCGGATGGCGATCATATCGGATACTGTGATCTCGTGCTTTACTTCATGTCGAAACTGCATCCACGGCGTCTCCTTTCGTTTTTTTCTGAAATCATTTTTCACGATGTGTATTTCTTTAGGATAGTAAGGGAAAAATCGTAAGAAAAAGTGTTGGGAATATGAAGATCCTGTGTTTTTGAAGCAAATTGCACAAAATAAAACAACCATCCCCCGGTTTCCCTTGGGGATGGCTGCTTTGATGTATGAGGTTCTTTGATGTTTGCTTTTTAATATACGGAGAAGAGCAGTTTTCCGTAGCTGGGGAAGGGCCAGCACTTTTCACTGGTAAGCATCTCGGCTTCATCTACATGCTTTCTGAGGTGCTCCATCTTGGGAATCACATCATCCCTGATAGCCTCTGCAGTCTTTAAAATATCATCATAGGACTTCAGCTGCTCCAAAGCAACCTCCAGATCCTTTACGCGCTCTAAGATGTAATCTGTCAGCTCGGAGAGTCTTTCCATGGTGGAAACCTCGTAGTTGCACTTTACATTGTCGCTGACAGAACGCATGAGGGAAGTGGTCTTTGCCAGGCTGTACAGGTACCCCTCGATAGCCGGCAGATAGCTCTTTCTTACCATATCTACCATTGCATGACCTTCGATGTTTACGGTCTTGCAGTAGTTCTCCAGCATGATCTCGCAGCGGGAGGTAAGCTCTGTCTCGGTGAATACCTTGTGGTCCATGAGCATCTTTTTATTCTTCTCATCCAGAAGGTGAGGCATAGCATCTACCGTAGTCTTCAGGTTGGAAAGTCCTCTTACCTCTACTGCTTCCTTTACCCACTCCTCGGAGTAACCGTTGCCGTTGAAGAGAATTCTCTGATGCGCGCTGATCACCTCTTTGATGAGAGCGTGAAGCTCATCCTGGAAGTTCTCAGCAGCTTCCAATCTGTCAGCATACTGCTTTAAGCTCTCTGCTACTGCTGCGTTCAGCATGATGTTGCAGCATGCAATGCTGTTGGAGGAACCCAGGGAACGGAACTCAAACTTGTTACCCGTGAAGGCGAAGGGTGAAGTTCTGTTACGGTCTGTGGTATCTCTTGAGAATCTCGGCAGAGTGGAAACGCCAAGCTTCATGATTACTTTTTCCTGACCCTCGTAAGGAGTGTCGTTCTTGATGGCATCCAGGATGGCGGTCAGCTCATCACCAAGGAATACGGAGATGATTGCCGGAGGTGCCTCGTTAGCGCCCAATCTGTGATCGTTTCCTGCAGTTGCAACGGAAAGTCTCAGCAGATCCTGATAATCATCCACTGCCTGAATGACTGCACTCAGGAACAGAAGGAACTGTGCATTTTCATGAGGGGTCTCACCGGGAGAAAGAAGGTTCACACCCTTATCTGTTGCCATGGACCAGTTGTTGTGCTTACCGGATCCGTTCACCCCTGCGAAGGGCTTCTCATGAAGCAGGCAAACCATGCCGTGTTTTCTGGCAACCTTCTGCATGATCTCCATCATCAGCTGGTTGTTATCCGTAGCCACGTTGGTGGTGGAAAAGATGGGAGCCAGCTCATGCTGTGCAGGTGCCACTTCGTTATGCTCGGTCTTAGCCAGGATACCCAGCTTCCAAAGCTCG
>JAEEKV010000160.1 GCA_016282595.1 Lachnospiraceae bacterium | reverse complement strand
TACGACAGGTGGTCTTGTAGAATCAGCAATGAACGGCGAGATCAGTATCGGTATCTATGAAAAAGCCGATACGGTCTACAGAAAGAAGATGAAAGCGGCGGAACTTGTGGCCGGTGATATCTATGTAGCGAGAATCGAAGGATACAGTGATCCAAACTATCAGTTATCCGGCAATTTTGACAATCCGATCTACACCTTCGCTTATGGGACAAAACCTGAACCCGCACCTGCTCCGGCTCCGTTGCCTACAGAACAGGAGAAGAAAGCGGCGGTCACCAAAATGAACAACGGGCTTTCCACTACGATGAAGAGCGACAGACTGACCTTCAAGTGGGGCCTTGTAAATGACGCAGACGGGTACTATGTATATGTGGCAAATGCAAAAGGCAAGTACGGCAATCCCATTAAGGTAACGGGTAAGAATCTGTACACTTATGCTTTGAATGGCAAGAGCGCCAAGAAGACTTTCAAGATGCGCGTGGAGGCTTACAAAGTGATTGACGGAAAAGAGGTCAAACTCGGAAAGAGCCAGGAACTGCGGATCGCGGGAAGCGGCGTGGACGGCTACAACGTCAAAAGTATCAAGGTAAGCAAAACGAAACTCAAGATCAAAGTCGGGAAGACCAAAAACGCCAATGCAAAAGTGACGGTCATCAAAAACAAAAAGAAGGTCGTGAAAAAAGGCAAGAAGGCAGGTCTTGTTTACTGGTCCACCAATACGAAGATCGCCACCGTCAATAAAAACGGTAAGATCAAGGGTGTTTCCAAAGGAAAGTGCAAGATTTACGTAATGGCCAGAAACGGTAAGAAGAAAAAGATCACGGTTACCGTTGGCTGATAAGCATAGCAGCCGGAAACCAAATGTGTAAATGTAGTATGAAAACCGAAGCAGTAAACCGATAAACTGCTCATTAAGGTAGTGTAAAGTCCGGTATGAAAAACCGGAGCCGATAAACTCATTAATTTGGAGGAAGTGCCATGAAGAAAGTGATAAAAAGACTGCAATGCCTTCTGTGCTATGTTCTGGTCTTTACCATGCTTCTGCCTGCAGTGACGCCTTCGGGAACAGTCTATGCGGCCGGGACGGGAGGCCTGAATACAAAGAAGGTCACAATCCTTGTGGGGGAAGAGACATCTCTTTCTCTTCAGGGGGATACCATAGCCTCGGTTAAGAGCAAGGATGCCGAGATCGCATCTGTTGCACAGGACGGCACGGTTACCGGCAAAAAAGCCGGAAAAACAACCGTGACCTTAAAAGGCAGTTCAGGCAGGAAGTATAAATGCAAAGTGACCGTAAAGGTCGGCCTGTCAAAAGAGAAGGTTTATGTATCCAAGGGCGGAAAAACCAAGGTTCAGTTGTGCGGCAGCAAGGTAAAGTCCGTTTCCTCCAAAAAGAAGAAGGTTGCCAAGGGTACGAAGAAAAAGAATACCGTAACCATCAAGGGTCTGAAAAAAGGCTCAACCAGGCTCAAAGTAAAAGGTAAAAACGGTAAGGCCTATTACGTCAATGTGGTCGTGGAAAATCCGAAGATTTCGAAAAAGAGCGTGATTCTTGCCAAGGGAGATAAAGGAGCCCTTTCCGTAGAGAATACAAAGCAGGCAATAACCTGGAAATCGGCATCGGAAAAGGTAGTCCGTGTAGATGAAAACGGGCAGCTTGAAAGCGTGGCAGCCGGAACAGCCAGCGTCGTTGCTGCCGATGAGAGTGGGAAAAAGTACTCCTGTGAGGTAACTGTGGAAGAGCCGAAAATGGCAGCTTCCCAGCTGAATCTGAATGTGGATCAGTCGATTGACCTGGTTCTGGCAGGCAACAGCCAGCAGGTCAGCTGGAAGACCACCAATAAGAGTATTGCCAATGTAAATGAAAAGGGAAAGGTTACCGCAATCTCTAACGGTATTGCCTATATTTCGGCGACAGTGGAAAGCGGCGCTTCCTTCGAATGCAGAATCGAAGTGACGGATCAGTCCAAATCAGGCGGAAAGTCCGGTAAGGGCGGTTCGGGCGATCAGAAGGACGGGAAATCCGGCAACGGTGGTTCAGGCGATCAGAAGGATGGAAAATCCGGTAATGATGGTTCGGGTTCCCAGACAGGCGATCCTACCGGTGGTACACAAACCACTACAGGTACCCAGACCGGTGATGGTGACCGTTCCAATAACGGTGACGGTTCCAGTACATACAAGCAGGGCGACGATGTGGTAAATCCGCCTTCAGACAATCCGGGCGATACCGTTTCCGGAAATGATACGGGAGAAGAGATCGGCGGCGGAGATCCGGATCAGATTCCCGATGAAATGCCGGATAACCAGATAGAAGAATTCTATGTCAATTTTATGGATGTGGAAGGCGGCAGCACCTTCAAGCCTGTGCTGGTGGCAAAAGGCACTGCCATCGGAGCGCTTCCGATTCCCGAATATGACGACGGTCGTTCTTTCGGCGGCTGGTATTATGATGCAGAGTATACGCAGCCCGCAGCAGCCAATGAGGAGATTGTGAAAGCGACCGTGCTGTATGCCAAATCCGTGGAGATGAGGATCCAGACACCGGATGAGGTTGTGAAGGTTACGGCAGTCAATGATGCGGAGCCGGATTTTGAACTCGTAGTCAAATCCTCTGATAAAAGTAAAACGGCTGAGGAAGTGCTCTCAGCCATTGAAGTGAACAATTTAACGCATTCCGGATCGGCGGAGTATCAGATCAAATCCAATAATGTCTCGATCAGCGGTTCGGATGGCACTTATACCATCAAGGGCAGGCACCTTGTCATCAATGAGGTGGAAGACGGTTTTGAAACAGGTGCCAGCTATGCGATCATCCTGCCGGAACCGGTTGAGGGAAGCGATTTTAACCTGACCTTTGACGGACAGCCGGATTCTGTGCGGGAATACGATATTACAACAGCGAAGCGGGAAGTGAACAATATGAGGCTTTCCAGCGACGTGGTTCCCGTTGCGTTGTCCGAGGTAAACGGTGTATATACGGAAGTCGAAGGTGCAAACGGTTCGATCACCTATGAGGAAAACGAAAGCATCGTTGAAAGAAACTATTATAATGTGGACAGCGATGGCAACACTGAGGAAGCAGGGGCGATCAAGGGCTATTTTATCCTGCGGGGTACCAAGGCATCCGAGATCAAGCCCGGCAGTACCATTGCCCTGTATACCGGCATGGATCCTGCTGCGGCACTCATGGATCCGGAGGCTTATGATGCCGATCAGGACAATCATATCACCTATCTGTTTGTGACCAGGGTTGAGGGTGAGAGATTCTATTTCGGCAATGCGGAAATATCGGATATCATCGGTCTTCCGGAAGTATTGCCCATTCCT
>JAEEKV010000159.1 GCA_016282595.1 Lachnospiraceae bacterium | reverse complement strand
ATTTGACAAACAGGAGCAAAACCGCTATACTGAAAAAACCGTACAGCCGGGGCAGTAGCGGCGCCCTGTACTCCAAATCCGCTATAGGGAGGGTGATGGCCGACAGAGGGTGCGATCGTGGTTGCTGCCTTCGGTAAGTGGCATTGATGTTCGGGTCTTGCGCAATGGGAATTCGTGAACCGTGTCAGGTTGGGAACAAAGCAGCACTAAGCGAAACCTTCCATGTGCCGCAAGGGTGCCTGGGCTGAGCCGGCTGCCGGAGTAACGGGTCACGTGAAACATTCGAAGCCGGTCGTACGGTTTTTCTATGTCTGATTCTCTTTTCCTTCCCGATTCTTTCTTATCCCGCTAATCCTCAAACCTTCTTTACCAGAAGCTCCACCGTAAATCCGTTGTTGTTATAGTATTCCAAGCCGCCGCCCTGTTTTTCCATGTAAAGCTTAACCAGATACATTCCAAGACCATAGCCTGTCTTGGCAGATGCTCCCTTTCCGCGGTAATACTTTTCCGTGATCAGGGGAAGATCCTCGCTGCTGACACCGGGGCCGCTGTCGCTGATCCGAATCCGGATATAGCCTCCCGCAACCTCGTCAAAGGAAACGTGGATATCGGTTCCCGCATATTTTACGGAATTTCCCACACAGTTATCAATAACCTGCTCCATCCTGAGATTGTCCATATATACAAGGCATCCGGGAATGGAGTTATCCAGGATCACGGCGGAGCCTTCTCCCGCCGTTTTCATATTCTTAAAGTACTGCTCAATGAGCTCGGAGGGGTGCTCTTCTACCGAAACCTCGATCCGGTCAAGCTCCTCCAATGAGGTATGCAGCAAGTTGTTCATAAGGCTGTCGATAAGCTCAGCCTTGGCGGTAATGGAAGCTGCTTTTTCCAGAGTATCCTGAAGATCTGCCGTATCCTTTGCCTCGGCCCCTTCCTCCTGCGCAGCCCGGGAAAGCTTTCTTTGGTACTTCATCTGCAGCACCTCACAGGTAGCGCGGATGGTAGCGATGGGAGTTTTGATATCGTGACTTAAGGCAGCGATCATTTCCTTTTTGGCAATGCCCGCATCGATCTCCCGCTGGCGGGCATCCTTTAGCTCCTCCCGCATGATGTCAAAGCTTTCGATGAAGCCCCCGAACATGGCTCTTTTTGTCAAAGGCAGAGGAATGTCCAGATTGCCCTTGGCAATCTGAGAGGCATAGCCGGAAAGCTCCGTAACAGGTCTTACTAAAACAAACCACACAAAAAAGATCAGGGCATATCCGCAAATCAAAATTCCAATCCAGAAATACAGGGTCAGCTTCTGCACCTCAGATTTAAACTGCATAGTGCTGTCTGTCTCATCGTCCCAGACCACCTTCCCCAGATACTCTCCCCCGGGAGAAAAATCCAGCACCAGAGCACCGCTTTCATAGTAAGGCGTCAGCTCCTTTTGCACCAGCTCCTTTGCAAACACAAGGGTGCAATCATATGTGGTTTCCATGGTCTCTTCCGGGACTCCTTTTTCATAGTCCTCATACATCCTCATGAGACAGTCGTTATAGTAGGCGATGTCCCGCTCCTGCTTATTGCTGTTTTCAAAACGCCTGGTAAAGAGAAACAGCACCACTGCCATCAGGATGGTAAAAAGGATCCCGCTTCGGATCATCCATTTCATAGTTTCGTGTCTTTCCTGTCACAATTTACGATTGGTATTTACTCACCCGCAGGTGATCTATAACTCCAGCAGATACCCCGTGCCCCAGATGGTCTTGATCATCTTCGGATCGTTGGGGTCCTCCTCCAGCTTTTCCCTGAGCTTTCGGATATGCACATTCAAAGTACCGTCGGAATAAAAGCTGTCCCCCCAAACCTGCTCAAAGAGCTGATCCTTGGTTACGATGGTATTCTTGTTCTCATACAGACATTTCAGAAGAGCAAATTCCTTTGCCTTCAAAAGCACCCGCTCCCCCTTGATAACTGCCGACATAGTGGCAGGATCCAGGGAAAGGATCTCATCTGAAGTATCGGACTCTTTCAAAGTCCCCTCCCCCTTTGCCTCTGCGCTTTGCTCCGAAAGCTCGCTGATCTGACGGGCCCGCTTTAGGTTCACACGCACCTTTGCCAGCAGCACCGAAAGGCTGTAGGGCTTTTTGATGTAGTCATCTCCGCCGATGGAAAGAGCCACCAGCACATCATCATCGCTCTGCCTTGCACTGATGAAAAGGATGGGCAGTTGATACTTTTCTCTCAGGGTTCTGCAGATATCAAAACCGGAGCCTTCTCCTAAGTTGATATCCAAAAGCAAAAGATCCACCGTATGCTCGGCAAGGAATGCAAAGCAGGCCTCCTGATCCGTTACATAGGCAGTGCTGACATCAAACATCTGAAAGTATTCCGCCGTCATCTTGGCAAGATCGGCCTCATCATCCACGATCAGACAATTATAGTGCATAGGTCCTCCTTTTTTTCCAATACAGGAAACTGCCCGGCCGAAATCTGCCGGACAGTTTCATTATACTCTATTTCAGGCTTCCTGCCTAATACTTTTACTCTTCCATGATCATTTCCACGGGTTTTAAGCTGCGTACCCGAAGTCCGGAAATGCCTGCGGAAAGAAGTGCCACCGCCATGATCCCTGCGGCTGAAAGCAGCATCCACACAGGAGAGATGGCAAACTCCAATTTTCTGATTCCGAAAAGGGAGAAGATGATCTTGCACATCCAGCCGCCGATGGCAGGGGCCGTCAGGATTCCCAGGATCATTCCCATAAGGATGGCAGGCATGTTGGAAAGCTGGATCTGGGAGATCAGCTGGGAGGAAGTCATTCCCAGGGCCTTGCTGATTCCCATGCTGTTCCAGGATCTGACGATCCTTGCCCGGATAACCAGAGATTCCACAAAAATAACGATCAGCAGGGTGATGCAGGCAATGGAAAGGCAAAGGATCTTCATAGCGGATGCGATCATACCCATGGTTCCCTCCATCTGTCTTGCCACATCCTCCACCTCAAAGGTGGAATCCGGATCTTCTTTCAGGGCTTTCACTTTTTTGCTCAAAGTATCATAAGAGGTTCCTTCTTTTGCCAAAACCCAGTACTGCAGCACAGGACTCTTGGGCATGATCCGTTCTGCCGCATCAAAGGTCATATAGATGGTTCTTCCCATGCGGTCCATTCTCTGATAGGTTCCCGTGATCAGATAATCTGCAGATTTTCCGGCATATTCAACGGAGATCGCATCTCCGGTTTTTACTCCCAGATCATCGGCTGCGGCTGCGGTTATCAGGATCTCATTTTCGTGCTTTGCGATCCTTCCGTCGATGAGCTTTAAGTTGGTGGTATTCTCAATGTCATCCATGATAAAGGTGTAGATCATGCTTTCCTGATCCCTGCTTTTTGCGGAAAGATCCAGCCCCTGCATGGTGAGTACATTT
>JAEEKV010000158.1 GCA_016282595.1 Lachnospiraceae bacterium | reverse complement strand
GTAGCCTTTGTAATATTTCCCTTGGCATTTACTACGACATTCGACTTCTGAGCAGCACCGCTTTCCTTTACTGTCTTGGTCTGAAGGGTTTCAGCTCCGGTCTTATCATTTGTGGACTTTGTTTCGGTGACAGTCTTTGTAACCTTGCCTGCAGCATCCTTCGATACGGTTTTGGAGGTATAGTCGCCGTCCGGCTGCGTCACCTTGGTCTGCTCAGTGGTTTTTCCGTCAGTCTTTACCGTACCCTTGGTCTCGGTTACCACACCCTTCTCATCGGTGGTCTTCGTCTGAACAACTTCCTTGGTCTTGCCGTCCTTATCGGTGGTCACGGTCTTTTTCTCGAAATCACCGTTAGGCTTCACCTCGGAAGTGCTTTCCTCCTTGGAGCCGTCAGCATTTACTACTGCTTCCTGTGTCTTGACCGTACCGTCTTTTTCAGTCGTGGTTGTTTTCTCAGATACGGTGCCGTTCGGAGCGGTTACCTTTTCTGTTTCCGTGACAGAACCATCCGCTTTCGTCTCAACTGTTTTTTCAACGGTTGAGCCATCTGCTGCAGTATGTGTCTCCGTAGTGGTTGTAGCCTCGGTTACCGTCAAGGTGCCCTTCTTGAATGTAATGTCATAGCAATCGGTTACATCTTCACCGGCGCTGTTTTTGATCACTACTTTAGTGATCACATTGTCACTGTTTCCCACCTCGGTCTGAGAACCTGTAAAGGAGGCTGAGCTTATGGTGTCACCCTTAGCAAGACCATTTTCTGTATAAGTATAGGTCTCCTTTGTAAGTGCTGTGCCGTTATATAGCTTACTGTCGCTGTCGGCGGTAATGGTAATCGCTTTCTTGGCAATGGTAGCCTGAACATGGCGGGCTGCTATAACGGTTTGATCCTGATCTTCATTTTGATTTTCAGTTTGATCTCCGCCTTGATCTTCAGCCTGATCTCCGCTATGACCTTCAATCTGATCTTCATCCGGAACTTCATCAGAACCTTCTTCAGATTCTTCAGCAGGAGCTTCAATTTTAACTACCTTATACCAGATATTATAGGTTCCGGCGTTGGTTTTTTCAGGAACGTCTGTGGTATAATCCGCTGCATCGGGTGCGATTTTCTCCGTCGTAACAGCATACTTGAACGTATAGCCATCCGAAAGCTTTGTTTTTGCTGTGTTGATCAGTTGGATCGGTCTACCGGTATAGGTCATATTGCTTCCGATTTTTGCAGATACCTCGCACATAGCCTGAAGATTCACAAACATAATCTCAGTATTTTTCTTCACTTCTGCCACTGCTTCGTTCGAGGTCGCGTCATCCGTGGCCGCCTTGCCGTCTTCAACCGCCTGGGTAAATGCTGCCCACTCATCCGCAGTATAGTCAGATTCTTTCTTTTCTTCGATCAATGCATCGAGCTGAGCCTTCGCTTCCTCTACCCTCTCAGCTTTGGTCGTAACAGCCTCCACTGCAGCTTCTGCATTGGCTTTTTCCGTGACAACACCTTCAATCGTAGTCGCATTATCTATAGCGGTTTTTCCGGCTTCGATTGCCTGTGTTAATTCAGTCCAGTCCTCCTCAAGATAGCCGACCTCTGCTTTGTTATTTTGCAGCGTATCAAGTCCGCCCTTTGCAGCGGTTTTTGTTCCCGGAAGATCAGCAACTGTCACACTCACACAAACCGGTGTGGTATCGTTATAATCATAATCTCCCTTTACCATATACCAAACATTGTAGGTACCGGCTTCGGCTTTTTCAGGAACCCCTGTATTCCATTTCTTGTTTGATGCATCTGATTTACCATCAAACTCCGGAGCATTTTCGGCGCTGTCGCCAAGAGCATAGTACATCGTACCGCCTTTTGCTTCGCCTGCGCTCACAAGTTCAAATGCAGAATTGGTACCGGTATAGGTCAGGCCTTCCTTTGCAACAGGATCTTTGGTAACAGAAGCATTCAATACAGGAACGCGTTTTGTTTCAAAACTCGTTAAAGCTCCTATCGCATCCTTTCCGTAGACAACCGTGCCATCCTCCTGTTCTTCGCCAACGCCCAATCCGTCGATCTCTATTCCGATACCCAGCTTCAACAGGATATCATCTGCGTATAAATTTCCTCCCTCAGCTGCAGCGGCTGCTAACACGCCTCTGTAAACGGCAATGTTTCCGCTAAGAGCGGGCGTATCTTCTGATCCAATTACAATAACTGCCGCATCATCTGCTCCGTCAGCCAGATAGATTTCCAGCTTGCCTTCATTATGAGTTATACCGCCGTTTACGGTAAGCGTTGCCTTATCACCCAGAACCAGAACTACATTGCCGTTGTAAACAAGGCCTTTGGAAAGAGTCACATTCCCATTCACCTCATAAACATAGCCGTGGTTCATGCAATAAGCTTCATTTTCCGTATCTGTAACGGTAATAAACTGGCCTGTGCTTCTAGTCTCTTTTTCATAATAAGACTCATCCGTACCTTCGCCTGTCTTTACTAACCTTGCGTACGAAACATTCGGTGTCCTGTCCAAAATTGCAAACTCTAAAACCGCTGTCGCATCTCCTTCGCTTACCTTTGCCCGGTAAGTACCCACATTCACGGGAGCTTCTTCAAGCTTCGTATCACCGGACCAATACTCTATAGCATAGTCCCCGGGAAATGCAGTTTGATTGTATCCCTCTGCAATGGTTGCCTCCTTGGGTTTACCGTCAAATACCAGATCCTCGGGCGCTACGATTGTAAGCTCAAGACCCTCTTCGATCGAGCAATCCTCTATACCGCAGGATGCCATGATCGAGTTACCGGATACCGTATAACTCCACTCGTGTCCTTCGGAGTATATCGTCATATAGCGTTTTCTGCTTCCTGCATTACCGGCATATTCTTCTACAGTAATACAATTACTCTCATCCATCTCCGGATCAGCTTTGCTATCACTGTAGAGATAGCTATTATCCCCAAGTGTCAGCACGCCGGCAATACCGACTTTTCCTTCTGCACCGACTGCCTTTATCAAGCCGCCATACACTTCCAGTTCACTGCTGATGGCTGCATTGGAAGGCGAATAGAATATGTCATTATCATCCAGCTTATCATCGGTGACATTCAATACTCCCATGGATGTTGCAGACTTTGACTGAGAATATACACACAAAGTGCCACCATTGATGCTTCCCTTTACATTGGCTGTTACACCATCCGGAACGATCAGATTGACGATTCCTTTGACAGTGATATTGCCTTCAAAATCGACTGTTTTCTTATCGGATTTAGGATCGCATACCACATACCAGGTGGTTTCATCTTCCACTCCCCAGGTTGTCATACCTACATTTCCGAAATCAAGCACCTTACAATCTGCTTTTTTAGATGCTCCTGCATCGTCAAGATAGCTTACATTTTTGACCGTTGCAACGGGCTCCATGCTTGAGGTAAGAGCCTTCACAGCCACGAAGAACCTGGTGCTTGTATCATAATCATAATCATCCTTGTAACCATTTCCGGTCTCAAAAGTCTCTCTGGTGAAAGGATCGCCATCATCTACATTGTAATAATACTCATCTTCATGACCCTGTTGTTTCGTCAGGGTAAAATGAGTCGTATAAGCTCCGGTAGTATCATTCAGCACGATACAGTTGGCTGTGGTAAAGCTGCGCCCGTCATAGCCTCTACTGGATGCCCTTTTATATCCTTTCCCGGCCTTTCCACCGGCACCCAGAGAAAGTGAAGCGTCTGTACTGTCTAATATCACGCCCCCTGCTACAGCGTTAAGCGCATGTCCACCGTTGCCTGCTATACCATAATAACTACCGGGCGAACCGATAAAAGGCTTGTCTTCCAGACCGCCATTACCGGTATTTCCGCCATCTCCTGCTTTTGCTGTCACTTTTGCACAGCCGTCAATAGTCAGTCCTCCTGCTGCCGTAACGGTAATTGCCGTTCCTCCGCTTCCACCGTCTCCAACGCCTCCAATTTCGGTGGTTTGTTTTACGGACTGACCGTTTCCGCCCTTTCCGCCGGTAAGACTTATGATACCGCCATGAAGGGTTCCTTTGCCTGCACCCTCAATTACCAGAGCATCGGTACCCGGCTTACCGTTGTCACCATTTATTACATCATAAAGGGTTTCTGTATCGTATCCTGTACCACTGACTCCGGTTACAGTCAACTTGCCCATAGTTGCTTTATCTGTTGACTGCGTAAAGACTGTAAGATTTCCTCCGTCCTTCACGGTGAATGTGTCTTCGATCTTTAACTCCTTACCATCTGTAATGATGATCTTTGTATCGCCCCCTACCTCAACCTTATTGTTGATGGTAGCATCTGCGTTAGCCACATAGAAACCATCACCCAAGGTCAGTGCTGTATCACCACTGCTTAAGTTGTAATAGTGGTCGATCGAGGCATTACTAAAGGTTCTGTTTGATGCATCCCACTTCTTATAGGAAACAGGATCCTTCTCCTCTGCTGTAATGCTGACATACTTCTGATCAGCCAGATTATTGGTCCAGATTTGCTCAGCACTGTCTTCGTTTTCACCGGCTAAGACATCGGGACAATCTGAGTTCAATTTGGTCTCAGGGTCAAGGGCCCGTCCGGGATGTCCCCAGGCACCTCCCTGCCCTGTAGTCGTAGAAGTTCCACCGGCAATGACAACTATATTGCCCTTGACCATATTTATGGTACCTTTAATACCGTTGCCAGCAGTGGGCATATTTGTTCCATAGGTTCTACCATTACCACAATCTCCACCTTTGACTGTAAATGAACCACTGTCGGCATCTATGGTAACATCACCTTCGATTCCAACACCGCCATTTGCTCCATAGCTCGTAGTACCTTCCGCTGCATCCTTGCCATTGCCACCATTTGCTATAAATGTACCGCCCGTGAAATTCACATTTCCCTTTAATCCCGGACCGCTTGTATAGTTAAAATGATAAAAACCTGCTTCACCTCCGGTAACATTAAGCTCTCCTCCGCTCATGGTGACATCGCCAATGATTCCTGCTATTCCGTCGATATATCCGACGCCATCACCGCCGACAGCCGTCAGGGTTCCGCCATCAATAGTGACATTCCCCTTTATGCCGGGACCTGCCCAATTAGTAACGGAATCATTTAACATTCCGCTCACACCACCGGTAGCAGTCACTTCACCACCGTGTACAAATAAGGTGTTTTCTATACCAGCATAACCTCCGGTAAAGCGATCACCATTTCCACCGGTGATATTTACCTTGCCTCCATATACACTCAGTGGCATATTAACGCCACTAGTCAAATACTTACCATTAACTACAAGACTACCCGTGCCGCCTTCCTGCGTCAGAATGCTGAGAGAAGCATTGCCCTCACCTATAATGGCATTCATTGAAAGAGTCTTTCCATCACAGAGAACAAGCTTTACAGCACCGGTTAATCTGAGGGTGTCCATCTCTGTATCTTCGGTTACCGCAAAGGTGCCCGTCTCCAATTTTGTCCGTAAACTCGTCAATCCTTCAAGAAGATCTTTTTGCGCATCTCCGTTTTCGTTAATATAATCAACATATTGGAAAGTTCCAATCCCTAAACCGTCTAAACCATTTGAAGAATATGAATGATAATAATTACATCCGCCTGCTCCACCGCGGCCACCGGCTACGCTCAGAAGATTCCCATAAAGGTCCGCAGGAATAGTCATCGAAACCCCCGCGCCTCCGGTTCCTCCTGTGCCTCCTTGGTTGCCTTGACTATCACTATATCCTCCGTCACCGCCGGCTCCTCCGATAGCGGTTACCTTCACTTTACCAATTGCATTTACTTTGTCGCCAACAATTGTCAATATCCCATTGATTCCGTGACCACCTCTGCCACCATCTCCTCCGTCTCCACGAACTCCGTACTGGCCTCCTCCGTTTCCGCCGACTCCTCCGTTGGCACTTACCGTACCTCCTACTACAGTCACGTTACAGCCAATACCATTTCCGCCATCAGTTCCGTTTCCGGCTTT
>JAEEKV010000018.1 GCA_016282595.1 Lachnospiraceae bacterium | reverse complement strand
GGCAGCCGGTGTGGCAAAAAAACAAAGCAATGAAGTACAGGCTGATAAGACTGATTCTGAAAAGGGTGTCATCTACGAAAAATCCGGGGAAAAGATCGATAACTCGACCTATAAGATCAATAAAATGAGTGCGGCAGACAGAGAAGCGATTGTCAGTCAGCTTAAGGAGGCTAATGAGCAACGTCAAAAGCAATTTGTCAGTCTTGTTCAAAAGACGCTAAACGGTCAGATCGGTGCATATGGAAAAGCAAAAGGAAAGAACATGTGGCAGACGCTTGCCGGTGGGAACTTTACAGTTGATCCCGTAACGAAAGCGCAGGCCGGGAAAGATATCGATGAGGATGGATATTGGGGTGTGAAACAGACATCCCAGAGGCTCTTCGATTTTGCCAGTGCTCTTGCCGGTGATGATGTGGAGAAAATGAAAAAGATGCAGGAAGCTATGGAAAAAGGCTTTAAGAAAGCTACCAAAACCTGGGGCAAGGAATTGCCGAGTATCTGTAAAGAAACAATGGATGCCGCTAACAAACTCTTCGACGATTATTACAAGTCAAAAGAAACAACAAATGCGGAGGCATTATGAATATACAATTGCAAACCACAAAGCTGTTTTCGAATTATAGTCTGAAAAGTACGCAGGATCGAATGGAACGTCAGGCGAAGCGTGATAATCAGATAGCGTTTTTCGAGCAGCAGAAAGAAAATCTGAAGAATATGAAAACGGATTCCCTTGAGGATATTGCAAGGAAACTGGATCTGCTGCATGGCTATGACGATCAGATTGCTGCGGCAAAGGTGGAATACAATCATTCTCAGATGTTTCATCTTTTGGATGAGGCAAGGGAACAAGGTGAAAAGATTGCCGAAGAAGCCGAGAAGTATGCTCCTAAGACTCCTGAAGAGAGACGTGAAGATATGATCGAAGAAGCAACCGGCGTAGATCAGGACGGCGGAATACTTTCGGACATGATGGATGAACTCTCAGAGCTGACGGAAGAAATGACAGAGGAAATGACCGAGGAGCTTGAAGAGATTTCTGAGGAAATGGAATCAGCGGAGCAAACGGATCAGAAAACGCTTGCCGAGTTGGAAGAAATGAAAGAAACAGCTTCCGGAGAAATATCGGTGAAATACAAAAGGATCGATTATCGGATTTAGATGAAAGTGTTGGAATTAAAGCATAAACTGCTTTATCAAAGAGAGCTTAATAGACCGTAGTTTTCATAATATCAAGGAGGAAGACCGATGAATGTAAACGGAATTACAAAAACAGGTGCAGGGACGCAGGCCTTTCAGTTGAAAATGAACCAAGGGACGGATTCTGTCAGTAAGAATATACAGAATCAGATTTCCAATGCTCAAAAACAAATGCAGGAACTTGGTGATAACAAGGAAATGACCTTGGAAGAAAAAATGAAAAAACGTCAGGAGATTCAGCAGCAGATCAATGATCTGCAGAATCAGCTCCGCCAACATCAGATTGAACAAAGGAAGGAAAACCAGCAGAAAACCGGATCTTCCATGAATGATATGATTGGTGGAAGCAAACAGGCTCCAAGAAAAGCCAGGGGAGGCAACGGGATGTCGAGTGCCAGTATGCAGGCGATCATTTCAGCGGATTCCTCTATGAAACAGGTTAAGGTACAAGGAGCGATGAAATCCGAGCTGGATGGCCGGGCCGGCGTGTTGAACGCTGAGATCAAAGTAGATCAGGCTCGCGGTGGAGATGTGACGAAGAAGAAAGAAGAACTTGCCAAAGTAGAAGCCAAAGCAGAGGATATCACTCAGTCACAGATGAACACTCTCTCCGACGCCAATAAGAAACTGGAAGAGGCGGCGAAGGCGGATCAGGAAGCCGCAAGGACCGATAAGTCTGACAAGAAGGATAAGACAGATAATAAAGAAAAACAGGCGGGAGTTGTATCGGGTCAGGAATCAGGTTCTGATACTATCCACGAAACCGGACAAAGGTATGATCCCATTGATGTCGTATCGGAGGGAGTTTCTGTCAGCACAGGGACAGTTACGAAGCCTGCCGGGAATAATGTGGATCTGAAGGTGTGATATATACAAAGTGTGTAACGATCTGTATTGACAGTAATGAAGCAAAATGTATAGAGACAGAGGATTAGATAAGGAGGTCTGCATCATGTCAACAATAAGAGAATATACGGGGAGCAGCAACTATTATGATGATTCTTACGTAACAAAGAATAAGAACTATGCAAATGCATTTTTGTCCGGGTTGAGTACTCCAACAACAAACAGCGGTGATTTCAGTCTGTCCGACTATGCCATGATCAAAAAAGGAACCTACGGGAAGCTTTTGAAGGCATATTATGCAAAGGAAAAAACAGAAAAGGCTGCTTCGGGTGGTGACAGCAAACCAAAGTTGTCTCAAATGGCCGGAAATGCCGGTGCTATGGCAAAATCCGTACAGGCTCTGATGCAGAAGTCGCTCTGGGAGAAAAAGACCATAAAGGAGAAAAATGAAACCACCGGAGAAGAATCAGAAAAAGAGGATTATGACTGGAAAGCGATCACCAAGGCGGTAAAAACATTTATTGACGATTATAATGCTACTATTGAGTCCGCCGGTAACTCAAATGTCAAAGAGGTTCTCCGTAACGCTGCCTGGATGACAGAAACTACATCATCAAGTGAACGGTTGTTGGGAAAGGTCAGTATTACGGTTGGAAGTGGCAATAAGCTGGAGCTGGATGAGGATGCGCTGAAAAGCGCAGACATTTCGACGTTGAAGACATTGTTTACCGGGTATAATTCCTATGCAGATAAGATTATGACAAAAGGAAATGCCATGGCGACGGCGGCAGCGAATGCCGGCGGTGCATATACGAATAATGGCACCTACTCCTCTGCACTTTCGCAGCTTGTGTCGAGTAAGATTGATACGAAGGAATGAAATCTTTAGAACAGAGCCAGACAAGCCGGTTTACATAACAACAGCTAATCACGCTCAAGCAGAGCAAGGGTACGATGAATTACTTTTGATCCCGATAATTCAGCATCGAATATGCTATGATTTCATAGTTGTTACCAATGTCAAATATTGTTATAATATAAGCGAAATGAAATTCGTGAGGAGCGTTTGGTATGGCAAACAGAGATGAAGTGATTCAAAAATTGACATCCATCTGTGATTTGTATTCAGATATTCTGGGTACGGTTATTTTGTTTGGCTCATATTCACGTGATGAAGCGACCGGTGAATCAGATATAGATCTTTATATCGAACCGAAAGACAGAAGTATGACTTCTTCCAAACTGTGGTC
>JAEEKV010000157.1 GCA_016282595.1 Lachnospiraceae bacterium | reverse complement strand
CAGATCGAAGAAGCCGTGCTTGGCAAAACCTTCCAGCATGTGATCAAAGAATCCGATGCCGGTATCGATCTCGGATTTTCCGGTGCCGTCAAGATTAATGGAAACGGTGATATCCGTCTCTTTTGTTTTTCTTGAAATGGTCGCTTTACGCGCTGTAGTTTTCTTTCGGACTGCCATGGTTGTTCTCCTTTTTCGTGTGTTACTATTAAATCAGCTCTGTTAATTCGAGTGTCCCCACCGGAAGGCCGTCCGGGGAATCGTCTGCCAGATCATAGACCAGGATCTTACCGTCCGAGGTCAGATGATACAGATTGCGGATCATATTTCGATAGCCGTATTGGACATACTCTTCAATATCCTTGCCCGTAATGTACATGCCGCACATCACGTTATCGCCTCGGCTTCTTAACTTGTCCGCCGCCAAAATGGCTTCCTTTGACATACTCTGATCATATACCAGATAGTCAATCTCCCGCTTTTTCTCAGGCAGCTTTTTCTGATACTGCAGTGCGCTCATCATATCATCCACTTCGATAACAAAGCCGATGGCCGGAGCGTCCTTCCCAAAGCAGCTCAACAGACTGTCGTATCTGCCGCCCTTTAAGACTGCATCACCCACGCCGTAGGTATAAGCCTTAAAGATGATCCCGGTATAGTAATTGTACTTGCTTACCAGTCCTAAATCAAAGGAAATATAATCCTCATCTCCCATATCCTTCAAGATGGCATTCACCTTTTCCAGGTGCTTCACTGCCTTTTCACTCTGCTTATTCAAAGCCAGCTTCTTGGCAAGTACCAGACATTCTGCGTCCCCGAAGAGCTCTGTCAGCTTCAAAAATCCTTCTGCCTTATCCTTTGGGATGCCTGCCTCGTCGATGAGCTCTTCTACGCCGAAGTAATTCTTTTCGGAGATTCGGCTGCGAACAGCTTCCTCCAGCTCCGGTGACAGCTCTGCTTCCTTGCAAAGGCCCTTTAAGAAATCCACGTTACCGATACTGATCTGAAAATCCGTAAGACCGCCTGCCAAAAGGGATCTCACAGCCAGATGGATCATTTCCGCATCCGCAACCACGCGGTTTTCCTCTTCCATGCTCCCGCCGATACGTTCCACGCCGGTCTCAGTAACTTCCTTCAGCTTGCCCTGAAGATCGGAGGTATTAACGAATTTGTTGCCGCAGTAGGAAAAATGCAGGGGCAACTCTTCCTCCATGTAGTAGCTGGCAGCACATCTTGCAATGGAGGGGGTAAAGTCCGGGCGAAGAGCCAGAGTATTGCCCTCCTTGTCAAAGAACTTATACAGCTCATTGCTTTTGGTGGTGCCGATGTCTTTACTGAATACATCGAAATACTCAAACACCGGAGTTGCGATCCGCTGGTAGCCGAAGCTGCGGAAGGTCTTCATCAGCATAGTCTGGATGGCCAGTTTTTTCTGCAGCTCATCTCCGTATATGTCCCTGACTCCTTCCGGTGTGTGTAATACTTTAATATCCATCATGTTTCCTCCAACATTTCTTTTTGTAAAAGATCCAGATAAGGGACCATAATTCCGCTTTTGGGATGAATGATCCATTCCTCATCCAGTTCATCAAATCGAAAGCTTTTCCTGCCCCCTGACTGGGCCCTGTCCCAAAACTCCTTAAGCTTGGTGAATTTTAAATAATATAGCAGATCCTTTTGGGTATAGTACAAAAGCAAAAACGCAACGCCCTTCTGAGCGATAAACTCCTCCATAAACTGTACCTGATGGGGATGAATGTTCTGCAGGGCAAAGGTGTCCTTGGCACATTCCTTGGCGTCAAAGCACACCGGAATCCCCTGTACCACGCCGATATAATCCACGGTACTCTTCTGCTCAAAATAAGCCAAAGTGATATGCCGTGTCTCCTTGTCCATCTTCATGGGGGTGATGGGGGTCGGAATCTTCTGGATCAGCGCCAAATGAGCGTCTCTGTATTTTTCATTGGTCCGGTTTACCATTTCCTCAAGGGTGGAACCCCTCAGACCTCTGGATGACCATGTAGCCAAAAGTGATTGCCTCCTACTTCGTGAAGTTATATAGCTGCAGCTTGCTAAGAATCTTCTTCATATCCTCCGGCAAAGGTGCCTGAAAGCTTTTTCCCGATAAATGGGAAAGAGGCTCCGGCGTTTGCTCCGGAAAGACCAGCTTATAGGCGTGCAGGAGCTGACGGCTTAAATGGTATTCTTTCAATCCTTTTCTTGAAGCCGTGTCTGATTTCTTTCCTTTGGAATACTTCGGATCTCCCAGGATGGGATGTCCGATGAAGGAAAGATGGGATCTGATCTGGTGGCTTTTTCCGGTGATCAGTTCTACCTCCAGCAAGGTAACCTCTTCGTTACTGCTCAGGGGTTTGATCTTAGTCAAAATCTCCTTACTGCCTTTGAAAGGATCCTTACGGATAATGGCCGTATTGCTCTTTTGATCCTTGCCCCAGTAGGCTTTCAAAAGCTGCTCCTCATGGATCTCTCCAATAACAGGGGCTAAATACAGTTTGGTAGTATCATGAACCTTCAAAAGCTCCTGAAGGGCCCTGGCTGCTCCATAGGTCTTGGCAAAAAGTAATAATCCCGAAGTATTACGATCCAGTCTGTTACACACCGAAGGCACAAACCCGGAAGGGATCTCATCCTTCTGTCGAAGATACTCAAGCAATACCTCGTTGGCTGAAACATCGCTATCCTTTGCCTTTTGGGATAACATTCCCGGCGGTTTATTAAACAGGATCAGGTGCTCATCTTCGTAGATGATGTGATCGGATACGGATAGATTTAACTCGGTATCCGTAACAGGAGCTTTAACTGGATCTTTAACATTATCAAAACCGGTGTCCTGACCCGTTTCTTGTTCTCCGTCTCCTTTCGCCAGCATCTCAAAGGTCTCATCCGAAAACCAGATGCATACCTCATCGCCCTCTGATAAGGGATCATAACCATCCGCCTTTTTCCCATTGACGGTGATGTTTTTCTTGCGAAGCATCTTGTGCAGGAAGCCGTTTTGAGCCTTTGGCAGCAGGTGCTTCACGTATTTGATGGTATGCTGACCGCTTTCCGCAGCCGAAACAGTGAATTTCTTCATAGTGTGATCTGCTTTAATATCCTGCCTGTAGCCTGGTTAGGCGCATCCGCAGCCCGTTCTAAGGGTTTTAGTTCATTCAGCCTGCGAAGAAAGGCATCTTCGCTGTCAAACATCTTCACATTGGCAGCCACGCCCTCTTTTTTCAAACTGGTTTCCAAATGTTTTTCCAGATCCGCAAGAAGGGTTTGGGTATCCTTGCCCTTGGGCGCCTTTCCGGTTTTCAAATATCCGCAAACACTGCCTGCGTAAAGAAAAAGTGCAGGCACCTCATAAGTCACATCATGGGTGGTAAATACCATTTCATATAAAAGATCCAGATGGGAAAGCACCTCTGCCCTGCCATCCTGCTTCATATTCTCAAGGGCTTTTCCGATCTTGTCATGGAGTTCTTCCGTCAATCCCTTGCTCTTTAGATACATGATTAAAAGCACCGCATTTTTACTGGCGGGCAGGATGCCCAGTACCGCCACGATGGTAAGCAGGTTCTTCTTTGTTCCCGTTGTCAGGATGCCTGCCAAAAACAGGGATAAGGGGACCAGAAAATACAGGATCGTTTTGATGGTCTCAGTTTTCTTTTTGTAGGAAAGATAGCCGAACTCTCCTTTGTTTTTACGAGTCATATGTTGGTTCCTTGCTTGTAACGCTTTACGGGTATTGTTCAAAATAACCCGTTTATAAAAAGATTAAGGCTGCACTCTCAATGGGATGCAGCCTAAAATACACATATAGGAAAAGATCAGATCAGATCAACTCCGTCGCCTTCCGCATCCTCACCTTCTGTGCTCGGTTGTTCCTCTGCCTCGTCGGCGATCTGATCTACGCCGAAAAGCTGGGAGCGGTTGGCCTGGATTTCCTGAATTGTCTGCTGAAGCTGTGTCATCAGGCGCTCATAGTTGGTAGCTGCAACATCGATGCCATGTGCTAACACATTTTCAATACTCTGCAGATTGTCATCAGTATAGGTAACGGCAGCCATGCGCATTGCACTTGCTTCCTCACTTGCCTGTGCCACGATGTCTTCTGCCTGCTCAGACGCCATATCCACGATCTTTTGTGCCTGTCCGTATGCTTGCTGCATGATCTCTGTCTCGCTTACAAGCTCGTTGGTATGGACAGCGGCTTCGTTGAGCATATCTTCCGCTTTCTTACGGGCATCATTCAGGATCGCCTCTTTGTTGCTGATTACCTTCTGATACCGGCTGACTTCTACAGTTTTCTTCTGACGAAGCTCCTGCAGCATGTCCAAAAGCTCATCCCGGTTCACAAGGATCATCGTATTGGAAAGCGGCTTCGGCTTACAATTCTGAATATAATCCTCAATATCATCGATCATCTGCTCGAACTTAGAACTCATGATACCCTCCGTTAATTAGTCTTTTTTATCTCTTTTGCCTTCGTACTTTTCATATAAAAGATCTGCTACAAAATCGGGAACACAGTCTTTCACATCCCCGCCGAAGCTGGCGATCTCTTTTACCGTGGAGGAAGACAGATAGGCATATTCCAGAGACGTTGTCAAAAACATCGTATCCAGATAGCCGTTGGAAAGCTTGCGGTTTGTCTGTGCATTCTGCAGCTCGTACTCAAAGTCCGTTACCGCCCGCAGTCCTCTGACAACCACATGGATGTGCTTTTCCATAGCATACTTGGTCAGAAGTCCGCTGTAGCTCTCAACCTTCACGTTATCAAACTCGGAAGTCGCCATCTGTAATATTCTAACACGTTCTTCCACAGAAAACAATGCAGATTTATTTACGTTTACCAAAACGCAGATCACAACCTCGTCAAAGATGTTGGCTGCACGTCGGATCACGTCCAAATGTCCAAGGGTAACAGGATCAAAACTGCCGGGATAGATCGCTTTACTCATCTTCTGTTCCTCCGTACAAAAACGTGTTTGTTGGTCTTATAGCGCTTTTCCTTTACCAGCTCATAACCCAGATCCTCCAGATAGGAAATGTCCGTATCCAAAGACGCCTCAAAGATGATGAGGGAATCTTCATCGATCATCTGTGACATTGTCAGGTATTCCAGCACCCGTCTTTCCATATTCTGGTCGTAGGGCGGATCCATAAAGACCACATCAAAGGTGTATTTATACTCCAGGTTCGTCAAAGCCACAAAAGTGTCCTGCTTCAGTACGCTGGTCTTGCCACCGAGCTTGGTCTTTTCCAGGTTTTCGGTAAGGCAGTCAATGGCAGCCTTGTCATTCTCCACAAAGACGCACCATGCTGCGCCGCGGCTCAGAGCTTCGATACCGATGCCCCCTGCACCTGCAAACAGATCCAGAAAACTGCATCCCGGAATTTCTCCCTGGATCATGTTAAAGAGCGTTTCCTTGATCCTGTCTGTGGTGGGTCTGGTGTGATCCCCTAAGGGGGCTTTTAATGGTATGCTTCTTGCCGAGCCTGCTATTACCCGCATATCGCCAACTCCTTATACTTGTCAGATCCTGACCTTGGTTCCCTTGCCGTCCCTCTTTGCCAGACGCAGACGGTCCGAATCGAAATGCTTTTCCTTAAATGTGATCTGGGCCGGATCATTGCCTACGGTATAGTAAACCGCTTCCAGATAATCCTTGGATTCCAGCTTCATGCCCCGAACGCCTACGGCGCCTTTCTTTTTCTCGGGAATCTCACTGATGGCGAACTTTAAGAAAAATCCGCTCTGGGACTGTAGGATCACATCCTTATATTCCTTCAAAAGTGCTACCGATACCAGCTCGTCTCCCTCTGCCAGCTTGGTGGCTGCCACGGTCTTCTTGCTGACATCAAACTCACCGCCATCTACGATCTTCATATTGGCCTGCTTTGATACAAAGATCAGGCGGTACAGATTCAGCTCAGATTTGCTGGTAACGCAAATTGCCTGCTCCTTGGAGGCATCATACTGACTTACATTGTCAATAGGAATACCCTTATCACGGAACTTTCCGCAGGGCAGATCCGATACCTTTATGGTATGGAGCTGTCCGATATCCGTAAAGACGCAGATCCTTCCGGTATTCTTGCAGCTGCAGATGAACTTGTGCTCCTCCAAAGCTGCATCCTTATTACGTTCAAAGGTAGGTACATCCACGCAGCGTCCATAGCCGAATTTATCCATCATAAAGATAAGATCCATCTCTTCTACGGGTTTTTCTACGTAAACTGCCTGCTCTACCTGCTCGATAGCAGTTCTTCTTGCTCTTGCAAACTCCTTCTTATAAGCGTCCAGCTCTCCGATGATCACTGCAGTCATGGAGTCATGGGAGGATAAAATGTCCTCATAGCGATAGATATTCGCCATGGTCTCGTCATGCTCTTTGAGAAGGGCTTCGATCTCCAAACCAATGAGCTTATACAGACGCATCTCCAAAATGGCATTGGCCTGACGCTCTGTGAAAAGAAGCTGCTGAGCCATGATCTTGCTTTCCTTGGATTTAAAGGTGATGCCTGTGGTATCTCCTTCCACCAGACACTTCTTTGCCATGGCACGGTCTTTGGAGCCTCTTAAGATCTCGATGATGAGATCGATAACGCTGGTAGCCTTAATAAGACCTTCCTGGATCTCCCGTTTTTCCTTTTCCTTGGCAAGCAAGGTGGTATATTTTCGTTTTGCCAGCTCAAACTGGAACCGCACCACATGGTCTAAGATCTGACGAAGTCCCATGGTCTCCGGTCTGCCGTCTGCAACTGCCAGCATGTTCACGCCGAAGGTATTTTCCAGTTTGGTCTTTTTATACAACAGATTGATGAAATTGTCTATATCCGCATCCTTTTTCAGTTCGATCACAATACGGATGCCATCCTTGGAGGACTGGTTGGTGATATCCACGATATCGTTGGTCTTTTTGGACTCAGCCAGGGAAGCTACATCCAAAAGGAATTTACCGATGTCCGCACCGATCATGGTATAAGGGATCTCGGTAATCACCACATTGGTATGTCCGCCCTTGCCCTTTTCAATCTCTACCTTACCACGAAGACGCAGCTTTCCGGACCCGGTTTCATAGATCTCCTCCAGTTCCTCGGCGTTACAAACGATACCGCCTGTGGGAAAATCAGGACCCTTGAGATACCGCATCAGCCGTTTGGTAGAAATGGTCTCATCCATCATATAGGCCTTGGTCGCATCGATGACCTCTCCTAAATTGTGAGGCGGAATGCTAGTTGCCATACCAACCGCAATACCTTCCGCGCCATTGACCAAAAGGTTCGGAATCTTAACGGGGAGCACTACAGGCTCTTTTTCCGTCTCGTCAAAGTTGGGCATAAAATCAACCACATCTTTGTCCAGGTCTTCCAAGAACGCCTTCTGGGTGATCTTTTGGAGCCTTGCCTCGGTATAACGCATGGCAGCGGCGCCGTCCCCCTCGATGGATCCGAAGTTTCCGTGCCCATCCACAAGGGGCATGCCCTTTTTGAAATCCTGTGCCATTACTACCAGTGCATCGTAAATGGAGCTGTCGCCGTGGGGGTGAAACTTACCCATGGTATCGCCAACGATACGGGCGGATTTACGATAGGGTGCATCGAACTTAATGCCTAACTGCTGCATATCGTAAAGCACACGCCTCTGCACGGGCTTCAGACCGTCTCTGACATCCGGCAGTGCACGTGCGATAATGACGCTCATGGCATAGTCGATGTAGGATTGCTCCATGACTTCGGAGTATTCGGTTTGTATGATGCTGTCTTCTCTCATGCTTTTCGCATTGCTCCTTACAAATTCAAATGTTTATCCAAGTGCTATTTTTCCATCCGCGATATCGGAAATGACCTCTACGAGAAATGCATGCTCGCGCTCTAACACCCTTGCTGCAAGAGTATCGGGGGTATCGCCTTCCATGACGGGTACGGTTGCCTGGCGAACGATCTCGCCGCTGTCATACTGTGCGTTGACACGATGGATGGTCACGCCGCTTTCCTTCTCGCCTGCCGCAATGACAGCCTCGTGTACGTGAATGCCGTACATTCCCTTGCCGCCGTACTTCGGAAGAAGCGCCGGATGGATGTTAAAGATCCGGTTCTCAAACTTCTCCAGTACCGGGACCGGCATCTTGCGCATATAGCCTGCCAAAAAGATCATATCGATGGCATATTCCTGCATCAGGGAAAGGATCTTGTCGGATACACCTTCCTCACCGTCACAGGTCTTGGCATTGACAATATAGTAGGGAATATCCTCATTTTTGGCTCTCTGTACCACATAGGCATCGGGATTGTTGCAGATCAGCACTTTGACATCTGCATTGATCTTGCCCTGCTTGCAGCCATCTACGATGGCCTGCATATCGGTTCCGCCGTGGGATGCAAATACTGCTATGTTCATATGCTCTCTCCTATACATCCAAAAGTGCTTCGTTGGCATGATCATAGATAAAGGCTTTTCTGGGTGCTACATCAGAACCCATGAGCTTTTCCGTGATCTTATCCGCCGAATAGCTGTCTTCAATAGAAACCTGCTTCAGATATCTGGTCTCGGGATCTAGAGTGGTCTCCCAAAGCTGCTCTGCATCCATCTCACCCAGACCTTTATAACGCTGCAATGTAAAATTACCTTTATGATTCTTACGATATTTGGCAAGGGCCTTGTCATCATAAAGATACTCGCCCTCACCCCTTGAAGGGATCACCTTATACAACGGCGGCATGGCGATATACACATGGCCTTCCTGGATGAGCTCCGGCATAAATCTGTAAAACAGGGTCAAAAGTAAGGTACAGATATGGGCACCATCCACGTCGGCATCGGCCATGATGATGATCTTGTCATAGCGAAGCTTGGTGATGTCGAAGTCATTGCCGTATCCTTCGGAAAAGCCGCAGCCGAAGGCGTTGATCATGGTCTTGATCTCCGCATTGGCAAGTACCTTGTCGATACTGGCTTTCTCCACGTTGAGGATCTTACCACGAATAGGCATGATGGCCTGATACTGGCGGTTTCTTGCCATCTTGGCACTGCCTCCTGCGGAATCACCCTCCACGATAAAGATCTCACACTTCTTGGCATCTCTGGACTCACAGTTAGCCAGCTTGCCGTTGGAGTCAAAGGAGAACTTCTGCTTGGTAAGCATATTGGTCTTGGCCTTTTCCTCAGTCTTACGGATCTTTGCTGCCTTCTCCGCACAGGAGATGACATTTTTCAAAATCTCCACATTACGATCAAAATACCGCTGTACCTCAGCACCGATCACATTGGATACCACCTTTGCCGCATCCTGGTTGTCGAGCTTGGTCTTGGTCTGTCCTTCAAATCTGGGATCGGGATGCTTGATGGATACAATGGCCGTCATTCCGTTTCGTACATCCGGTCCGGTAAAGTTGGTATCCTTATCCTTCAGAATACCAAGCTGTCTTGCATAGGAGTTGATCACCGTGGTAAAAATGGTCTTAAAGCCCGTAATATGGGTACCACCCTCGGCATTATAAATGTTGTTACAAAAGCCCAATACGCTTTCGTGGAACTCATTGGTATATTGGAAGGCACACTCTACTTCGATGCCTTCGCTGGCGCCCTTCAGATATACAATATCGTGAACGGTCTCTTTTCCCTCATTGATATGGCTCACAAAGCCGGAAAGTCCCTCAGGCTCATGGAAGGAAACGGACTGAGAAGGCGTTACACGGTTATCCGTAAAGTGAATCACCAGGTTGGGATTCAGATAAGCCGTCTCGTGCAGTCTGTTCTTGATATCCTCTGCCTTAAATACGGTATGGTCGAAAATGGTATCGTCCGGCAAAAAGGAGATCTCGGTTCCGGTGCCCCGGCCCTTGCCAACTACGGGAAGCAGACCATCAATAAGATCTGTGGTAGGTTCTCCTCTTTCATAGGTATCCTGATAGATCTGACCGCCGCGCTTTACCCGAACCTTCATCCAGGTAGAAAGAGCGTTTACTACAGAGGAACCTACGCCGTGGAGACCTCCGCTGGTCTTATAGGCGTTGTTGTCAAACTTACCTCCGGCATGAAGGGTGGTAAATACCAGACGCTCCGCGGAAACCCCTTTTTCATGAAGATCAATGGGAATACCACGGCCATTATCAGAGATCACAGCAGAGCCATCTGCTTCCAAGGTTACATGGATCTCGGAGCAAAAGCCTGCCAGATGCTCATCCACCGCATTATCTACGATCTCATAGATCAGGTGGTTCAGTCCCTTCGTAGAAACGGAACCGATATACATACCGGGACGGACACGAACTGCTGTCAGTCCCTCCAATACTGTTATCGATTCCGCGTTATAGTTTTCTTTCGGTGCCATTCTGTTTTCCTTCTCTTATACTGCTGTTATAAGTGCTCATACGTGAAAAATCTTACCATACTTCACAAAATATGGCAATTCTTTTCCGCATTTACACAAAATCTTGATATTACCGCCTTATTATAACAAACGTTTGTTCGATATTCAAGAAAAAAGTGCACGAAATCGTGCACTTTTTCTAATCTTATGACATAAATCATGTTTATTCAGCTTTAATGATCAGACTATCCTTTCACCCCATACTTTCCAAGATCCACTACGCCATCCACAACCTCAACACCTTCCGCTTCCAAAAGCTTTGCCTGAGCGCCCGATCCGCCAAAAGCAAATTCACCAGCCAATTCGCCCTTGGCATTCACGACACGGTAGCACGGGATATGTTCAGGATCAGGATTTTTATGCAGTGCATTTCCAACCGCCCTTGCCATCTTCCTGTCTCCGGCCATATCAGCTAT
>JAEEKV010000156.1 GCA_016282595.1 Lachnospiraceae bacterium | reverse complement strand
TCCAGAAGAAGCACGTTGTAGCCGCGTTTTTTCAAGAATTCGGAATGCAGGGAGAAAAGCTCTCCCTTGGGGTCTGTCATGATCATGGAGGAACCGCAGTTGGTTGCTCCGATCAGCTGGATCATGGGGTTGATGAAGGTTGTGGTCTTACCGGAACCGGTAGCACCGATAACCAGTGAATGGGCCCCGGAAAGGAAGTTGCCGCGAAGCATGCCTTTTTTATCAAGCACCGCTCTGACAGGAATTCCGTCCTTTTTCACCTTATCCATCTGGTCATAGGAAAAGGGCGCCCAGTATTTGTCTCTCTCCTTGTCGGTCAGCCATCTGGAATTCTCCAAAGCGCCTTCCACCCTGGCGTCCTTGCCGCCCTTTAACAGATCGGTGCCCGTGGAGCGGAAGGGATGTCCCAGATCTCCGTTGAGAGCCAGAAGTGCACCGCCGATGGCAACGAACATAAAGCCGATGATCCAGGTTCTGCCATGCAAAAGTACGCCGGCGCTGAAGTGAGCCCCCTTGCCGGAAAACATGCTGCCGGCATTGAGCATGATGTTTTCAATCACCATACCGATGACCGCTGCACTGCCCACAATGACAAGTCCCCAGACGATAAACTTAGCCCAAAAACTTTTCTGGAAAAATTCTCTCATCGCTTTTTGCCCTTTCTTCCGGAATTCTTAGTCTCACTGCTGCGAAGCGCGGCATCATCTTTGCTGATCCGTTTCAGTTTGTCGCCCATCTCCGCCTCAAAGGATTTTCTGATCCGTCTCATGGAACGGAAGCCGCTCAAGGCCCTGGCCGTGGCCCCAACCAGAACCACCTCGCCGTCCTCAAAGAAGATCTCAAGCAGCACCGGCACCGAAACCTTGTACCTGCGGAAAACCGCTTTCCCGTCAGGCAGCTGCTCTAAGCTTACCCGCCTGCCGATATTGGAGCAAGCCTTGTCCGCTGCGGCCATGAAAGCCTCGGGACTTAAGTCGGTCAGGTATCTTCTTCTGCGGAGCATGATCCCCAGAAAATAGACCTGCACGGCACCGTCTTCCATGCCGAAACGGTTGAACGCCACCGCACCCTGGTCCGCAGTCAGGATCCCCTCCTCATTCTGGTGGGTATGGCCCAGAAGGACCCGCTTCAGTTCCCTTCTGTCGATCCATCTCTGCCGTCTTTCCTCGCGTTCAAGCTCTCTTTTTGTCTCGTCGATCCCCTTCAAATTGCCGGCCATTTTCACCATCCCAAACACGCACGCATTCCGGCTGCATAAATACAGCCGGAATCCGAAACTTTTTCTCTATTGTTTTTTGGTCTTAGTTGTTGTCATTTACCCACTGAACCATCTGAGGCATCATGATATCAAGAGCCAGGATCAGGATGAAGATGAGAACGAAACCGATGATCGCATTCTTAAGTGCGTTCTTAGCTTTCTCACGCTCCTGAGGCTCGCCTGCCTTTGCAAACTTCACGCCAAGGATCACGCAGTAAAGGGAACCTGCTGCGCCGACTACCGCAAGAAGCGGAGTCATCAGATTGTTAAGAAGTGCTACAATGGGAGCTGCAACACCTGAGAAATCAGCGCCCTTTCCGCCGGAAATGCTGGAAGGATCTTCGATATCTGCAAATGTATTGACAGGCATCATCATCACTGCGGTACTTAAGGTCAACAGAGCTGCTTTAACTTTCTTACTAACGTTTTTCATTTTATTTTCCTCCTTGAATTTACATACTTGGTTGTTTTTTTTCTTTGATCCGGTTCGTTGCCCGGCCAAGATCTTTGGTTACCTGCTTCTCCGGTCCTTTGTCCGAGAAAGCTACTTCTTTTGCGAGCTGACCGCTTTCGATTCCCTTCATCAGATCTCCGGGAGCTTTCCCCTCGATCGCTTTGCTGAATTTGGGATCCGCTGCCAGCTTCCTGCTCTCCGCCACCGGTTCGAATCCGTCCGGCAACGGTCTGTGCATCGCCATCCGTCCGATGAGCGCCTCTGCAGCCAGTTGGCTTATCTTTTCCGGGTCGCCCCTGGCCAGTTGATCGGCCTGTTCCGAAAACTGCCTTTCGGCGTTTCTGCCGTTTTCAATGGCCACTCCCCTTCGGATGGTGCGGATCTTCAGATCCTCCGGTGCCCTCGGCAGGGATTTCGCATTCTTCATGCTCTGCGAAATCTGCTGATCTAATTCCTGAAACTCTTTCATTTCTTCGCCTTGCCGCCTTGCGGCATTTTCCTTTCCTTCGCGACCTCCCGCGATCTGCGGTGTTTTCTGGTGCTTTTTTGTTCGTTTCTAACCATAATACTCTGGAGTGCATCATATGGTTGCAACAAAAAATATTTTTTTTAGGAAAGATATTCTTTCAGCTTTTCCCTTGCCCGCATCAGATGTGATTTGATGGTGTTCTCGGGCTTTTCCATGATCTCTGAAATCTGTTTCACTGAGCAGTCCTGCAGGTAATACAGTTCGATCACTGTACGGTACTCATCCTTTAAATTGGCGATGGCCTTGTACAGATCCATCTTTTCCTCATCGGAAACACCCCTGGTGGGCGGTGCCACGATCTCATCGTTGAGTTCCTCGTAGATGGGCCGCTTCATCAGGACCTGTTTGCAGCAGTTAATAGTGACCCTGATCAGCCAGGCCTTTCTGTGCTCTTCGCTGTCAAACTCCCGTTCCTTTTTAAACAGGATCAGAAAGACCTCGCTGTAAATATCCTCAGCGTCCTCTTTATTCTTCATATACCCCATAGCGATCCGATAGATCATGTCCCCATAGGTAAGCACAACTTGTTCAGCGTCCATAGAAACCTCTTATGCATACAATGCTCACACTTTACATAATTATACTATACAGAATGCGGGTTTGTCCAATAAATACGTGCAAAAAATGCCTGTTTTCCCCCATATTTACCCTTTTTTATAAAAAACGATGCATTTTTATACAAGATGTGGGGTTTGGCCGTCATTTTTGATAAAAACTCACTCAGGCATGACTTTTTTTGCAATCCTTTCGGTGGCGTGTCCGTCACAGCTGCCCATGAATTTTTGCCGAAATCTCCGGATTCTTTCCTGGGTTTCGGGCCGGATCCCGCCCTCCATTGAAAGCTCTGCCAAAATGCCCTCAGCCAACGCGTCCGTATCTGCAAATACATCTCCTGCATCCATTTGCTCAATGGAATGATAAAATCCTCTTGCATCCAGATACTCGGAAAGATCCGGGGCAAAGAACAAAATGGGGCGCCCCAGCAGAGAGTATTCGAAGATCAGGGAGGAATAATCGGTGATGCAAAGGTCTGCCGCACACAAAAGCTCCTCTGTGGTTGCCCGCCCTCCGGCATCGATCCAAAAGCTCCTGCAGTCCTCTCCCACCGCCAAAGGCTCTGTGATGGCGGGATGGGCCTTGTATAAAACCACACAGCCGTCTCCCAGCAGCTCTTTCAGCCTGGGAATATCCGGCATGGGTCCGCTTTTCGCTCTTGCCACATTGCCACGGAAGGTGGGGGCGAAAAGGATCACCTTTTTGCCCTTTGTCTCGGGAAACTGTGCGCGCACCTTTTCCCGCGCCTTATCCAGCACACTCCGATCCAGAAAACGGTCCGTTCTGCTGACACCCAGGGCCAGAACCTTTTCCTTTGGCTGGTTCATAGCCTCGGCATAGTAAGGGATCATATCCTCCGAGGAGACCGTCACAAAATCATAGGGACCGTAGTATTCCTCCTTCAGCCCCCCGGGAATGCCGTGACCGAAGCGCTTAAAGGCGCCGCAGGCATGCCAGCACTGTACCACCTTTGTTTCCTTTCGGATGGGAAGGGCTGCCAGCACGTCGCTGCTCTCATCCACGAATACCACAGCTGCCTGTGCCAGCTCCTTAGTCAGCCGGATGCAGCGCATGGTATAGGAAAACAGACTCCCCTGCCCCGTTAATAAACAAAACAGCCTTGTTTTTCGGGATCCCTGTCTGTCGAAGTGGTCTTTTAATAAGGCCAGGTTGTCCGACAAACCCTCGTAGCGGATCTCCAGAAACAAGACTGTTTCAGGTGTTTTTTGCATACCACAAGAAAGCCGATAGCAAAACGGCAGCAAACTGTGCAATATGAATCGTTTCAGGCTTTCTTTCATCTTACTTTCCCACTACCCGATGGGTTATCCCAGGATCCTTGCGACCCTCTCGCTGGCCTGACCGTCGCAGGCCGACAAATACGCCTCATAAAAGGCCCTCTGGGCGTCAAAGTCATACGCCTCATCGCTCCTTCGGATGGCCTCTGCCAGATCGGATCCGTCCGTTACCAGCAAAGCCGGAATCTCCTCCGGAGTACAGTAAAACCCTCGTCCCTTTTTATAATCCTCCAGATCCGGTGCAAAAAGCAGCAGCTTCTTGGACAAAAGCACCGCATCATACAGGATTGAAGAATAATCTGTAATCAGCAGCTGCACCGAGGGAAGGATCTGCGCCGTTGTCAGGGGCTGTTTGTATTTCTCAAAGCCTGCATAGGTCAATAAATGGGGATGCAGGCTGATGATCAGATACCACTCATCAGATAAAGCCTCGGCAGCACGCTCCATCTCCTCAAGTCCCTGAAGAGTGGGGATTCCGGCATTGCCCCGGAAGGTGGGTGCCCATAGCATCACCTTTTTCCCAGCCGCATCGGGATAGTACTGCCGAAACAGGGTCTCGTTTTGCTGCAGGCTTTCCTCATCAAACCAGGCGTCCATTCTGGAGATGCCAAGGGCTCTGACGATGCCGTCAGGCTGGCGCATGGCACTTTGGAAAGGCCCGATACACCGGGGACCCGAAACCGTCACCAGATCATAGTTGGCAAAGACATTGCTCTTATAAAACGAGGGAATGTCATCTGCCGCATCATAGCCGAACTTTTTAAAAGCTCCAGGTCCGTGCCAAAGCTGCACCACCTTGGTCTCTTCCCGCTTTTTGCAGGCTGCCACGGGAAGGAAGTTGTCACACAGCACCACGCTGCCTGCGGTGGCGTAAAGCTTCATAAACTCGATGGAAGCCTTCATCTGGTCGCCGTAGGATAACTTTCCGAAGTCCCTGTAAAACTCTTCCAAGCGGTATTTGCCGCTCTTTTCCAGATACCGATAAAGCATATCCATGCTTTCCGGACGCCTGTCGTGATGGGCATCCGCAAAGACCACCAGGTCCTTTTGCACTTCCTTTGCTGCCCCCATACGGTAAAACAGCGGAAGGATCATATTCTGGGCCGTCAGCTTGGCCACCTGTTTCAGCCAAAATCCAAATTTCATAGATAGTATTTTTTCACTCCGTGAAAGGCGTAAGAGATAAAAAAGCCTATAGATTTAAGCAGAGAAAATCCGCAATAACGATAGACCATAAAATTCATCTTCGCACTTTTCAGCTTATTCCGGCTTTTTCCGCCTGCGGAAAGCCTGTATTTCAGATAGGGCTCATTGATCCCCAAAGCCCAGCCGTAGCGTCTGATGATACGGATCCAGGAGATATAGTCCTCGTGGCTGTCATCATGCTCCATGGGAAACTCCAGCATAACATCCCGCTTTACCATGACTGCAGAGCAGTTCAGGTAATTGGTTTTCAAAATCGCCTTGGCATCGATGATCTCCGGAAGGTCAATGATACGCCCCGTGGTTTTTCCGGCGGCGTCAAATAATTCTCTTGCTGTAGAAGAGATCACTGCCTGGGTCTCTTCCATCTTTTCATACTGCACCTGCAGCTTTTCCGGCGCCCACCAGTCATCTGCATCCAGGAAAGCCACATAAGGAGTTGCGGCATGTCTCACTCCCCGCATCCTGCTTTTGGCTACGCCGAGATTTTTCTCGTTTTTCAAAAGTCTGAAATCCGGCCGGTTCATATAGGGGGCAAGGGCCCCGGCAAGGTCATCCCTGGAGCCGTCATCAATGACAAGCAGCTGCACCGGCACGGTCTGTGCATAAACGGAGTCTATGGCACATCTTATGGTATTTGCACTGTTGTAACAGGGCATGATCACGGTGATCAGAGCCTTTTCCATAAACGCCATGTTCCTTTCCGTTTGATGTAATAAAGATCAGTGGCCGTCCTTTCGGCCCGGTCACTGATCTTCTTCATTCACTGTCTGTTATTGCCGAAGTACCTCATTCCTTCGGGTTTCTCTGTAAAAAGTCCGGAATCTTCAAGGATCCGGGATCAACCATAGGCTTTGCCTGAGGTCTGGGCTGTCTCTTTGCAAGCTGGTCAATGGCGCTGGCAGGGATGGCACCCGTACCTACGTTATTGCCTCTGGAAGCTGCCGGTCTCGGGCTCTGGCCGATGAGACTGGGGCTGGGAGAGATATACTTGCTGGCTACAGCAGGCTTGCTCATAGCTTCAACGGATCTCTGGATCCTGGAAGCTGCACTTCTGCCTACGTCCTTCTGATTCTCATCAATTCCCGTAGCGATCAAGGTGATGCTGCAGAAATCCTTATCCTCAACATCTTCACGCAGTCCGGCGATCACCAGGACATCCTCTCCTACCAGGTCGGTTACGAACTGACCTGCCTCGGACATCTCTGCCATGGAAACATCGCCCACATAGTAAAGCAGGATTGCATTGGCGCCTGCCACAGAGGTCTCCAGCAAAGGAGAAGAAACTGCAGCCTTGATGGCCTCCATCGCCTTGTCGTCGCCGCGGCCCATACCGATACCTACATGTGCCACGCCGGAATCTACCATTACGGTCTTTACGTCTGCAAAGTCCACGTTGATGGTTGCAGGCTCGTTGATAACGTCTGTAATACCTCTTACGCACTGCTGCAGTACTTCGTCAGCCTTACGAAGAGCTTCCTGTACGCTGGTTCTGCGATCTACGATCTCCAACAGCTTTTCATTGGGGATCACGATGAGTGTATCTACATTGCCTCTGAGATTCTCAATACCCTGGATCGCATAATCCATACGGCGCTTCGCCTCAAACTTGAAGGGCTTTGTTACTACGCCGACGGTCAAAATACCGGCTTCCTTGGCCATCTTTGCTACGATGGGTGCTGCTCCCGTTCCGGTTCCGCCGCCCATACCGCAGGTTACGATCACCATGTCCGCGCCCTTTAAGATGGCTGCGATCTCCTCGATGCTCTCCTCAGCTGCCTTCTCACCGATCTCAGGCTTAGCTCCGGCACCGAGTCCCTTGGTTAATTTTTCTCCTATCTGCAGGTGCTTCGGAGCCTTATTCACACGAAGGGCCTGTGCATCGGTATTGATGGCTACAAACTCCACTCCCGTGATCTGCTCCTCAACCATTCTGTCAAGTGCGTTACATCCTGCGCCGCCGACACCCGCAACGATAATGCGTGCTCCCTGCTCGGCGCTGTTTGATTTAATCTCCAGCAAAACGAATTCCTCCTTACTATCCCATTTTAGGATCTGTTTCGGATCTGTTGAGCCATTTGGTCAAGACTCCCTATAAAAACTCACACATAACATCATATAAAATTTTTGTTCAAAATTCAACAATTTTCTTGCAAAAACGAAAATTAAGGCAAGATATCACTCGGAAGCTGTACCGTATTCTCCTGCTGGCTTTCCTGGGTCTCCGAAGTCTGCTGGGTTTGCTGGGTAGTATCCGTGCTTGTAGTCCCCGTTTCGCTGCTCTGGCCCCCTACCGTTTCCGTCTCAGTTGACTGGGTGGTTTGGGTGGTATCCGTTTTCTGGGTGGCATCCGTCTGGGCTGTATCCGTTTTCTTCGTCTCTTCTGTCTTCTTTTGGGATTCGTCTGTATCTTCCGTCTTCTTTTGACCGGATTGCTCGCTGCTCTCCTGGGTGGTCCTGGGCTTTTCCGCCTCCTGACTCTGAGCATTATCGGAGGATGCGCTGCTCTCCGGTATCTCGGAAGGCTCCTCCGTGCTTTCCCCATCTCCCGGAAGGATCTGAGTGCCGTCATCTAAGGTAATGCCCTCTAACAGATCCGGCATCTGGTCCGAGGTTTCTTCCAAAGGCTCCTGTGCTCCCGGTGCATCGTCCGGTACAAAGGTAACCGTGGTGGTCTCCTTGTTGAAATTCTCCATATGCAGAATGCCGCTTTTTCCTTCCAGATGGGGGATGATCTCCCGAAGCTGCATCACCTTTTCATCCACATTGGCCTCGCCACCCATATCCACCCGGACATTGCCGAAGTACAGGGTTACGTTGCCTTTGTTGGAGAAAAAGATCTGGTCGGCGGTAAGCTGGTACTTATCCAAAAGCTGCGTCACCTTCAAAATCTCCGAAAAGATATCCGGATTTCCTACGGGAAGGGGCTCGTGGAGCATAACGCTTTCAAAGGTAAGTCCCTTGATCTGAGGCACCCCGGGAGTTGTCTGCTCCGAGGATTCCACCACTACCCCGTCTTTGTCGAAATACATGTACTTGCCCAGGTATTCGATACACCCGGCAAGGGCTTTTTCATAGACCACTACCTTGATCATATTGTGGGTCATGATCTCCACATCCATGGTCTCGATAAAGGGAATATCCTCCATCTCACGGTTTCTGAAATACAACCGCAGATACAGGCTGTTATCCTTGATGCCGCCGGGCAGCACCATATCCCGGATCTCAGCTGCGGTATAATGGATATTGCCCTCCACCATTACGTCAGTAACCTTGTACTCTGTCAGCAGATAGTAAACGGTTCCCGCCAGAATGAGCAAAATCACCAGCAAGCTGATGGCTATGAACTTTTTACGGCTGAACGATCGCTCCATATAACTTCCTTACTCTTTTTTCTATGCAACCTGCTCCTGCTTGCGGATCCTGAGGGATACGTTCAGCACCAGACCGATCTCGATCAACAGGAAAATGACCGAGGTTCCTCCGTAGCTGATAAAGGGCAGGGTTACACCCGTATTGGGGATGGTGTTAGTCACCACGGCGATATTCAAGATCACCTGCAGGGCAAAATGCCCCATGACGCCAGCTACCAGGAGGCTCCCCAGGGTATCCGGCGCATTGATGGCAATAAGCATACATCGGTAGATCAATAGGCCAAACAGCCCCAATACGCAAACCCCTCCGAAGGCCCCAAGCTCCTCACAGATAATGGAAAATACCATATCGTTCTGTGCCTCGGGGATCTTATATTTCTGAATGCTCTCTCCCAGACCCTTTCCGAAGGTTCCCCCGGAACCGATGGCGTATAGGGCCTGTATGGTCTGGAAGCTGGTTTCCTCTTCAAAGTCCTCGGGATGAAGCCAGGCCACGATACGGTTCTGTCTGAAGTCTCCCGTTCCTTCTGCCGACTCGGCTTTGTGGAGGGAATACAGAACGAACAAAAGGGCCAGGATCACCACCAGAGTGGCCAGTCCGAAGTATTTCAGATAATCCGGATCTGCCATAAACAGGATCACTGCTGCGATTCCGCCGATGATGAGGGCGGAGCTTAAGTTTCTGGTGATCAGCAGGATCAAAAGGGCCGGAAAGGCCGCAAATCCCAGGATCACAAAAAAGGATCGGATATCCTTGATCGACGTTCCGATCCCCGCGATCAAAACGGAGAGAAAAATGATCACCGCAACCTTTACGATCTCTGCAGGCTGAACGGAAATGCTGCCGAAATACAGCCATCTTCTGGCACCGTTAATGGTTCTGCCAAGGGGCGTCAAGATCAAAAAGATCAAAAGTACGGAAATACCGTAGATGGCAGGCGCAAACTTGCAGATGATATGATAATCCAGCACAATAGCCATCACAAGGGCCACCATACCCAGCCCTGTCGCCAGGAGCTGTTTTTTCAAAAAGTATGCATTGTCCCCGTGCTTTAAGGTGCCGTCGTAAGAGCTGACGGAATATAACACCACCAGCCCGAAGACCACCAGAAACAGCACTGTAAACAGTAAGGTATAGTCAAAGAAATTGTCCGCTTTTTTGGCTTTTCCATCGCGTTTTCTTCTTGCCATCCTGCCTTCTCCTTGTAAAATCTTTAGAATCCTCTAACCAGTTCCTTGAACAGATCCCCTCGCTGCTCGTAGTTATCAAACATGCCCCAGCTTGCACAGGCAGGCGACAACAGTACTGCGTCTCCGTCCTTTGCATGCTCTCTGCAGACCGATACGGCCTCCTCCAGGCTCTTTGTCATATAGATCTTGTCAAATCCGTGAGCTCTGGCGCAGGCTGCGATCTTCTCCGCCGTCTGGCCCAAAAGCACCAATCCCTGCACCTTGCCGTCAAAGCTTTCGATCCACTCATCATAGGTACTGTCCTTGTCATAACCGCCGCCAATGAGCCAGGTGGGGCGCTGCATGGCGCCGATGGCCTTAATGGCTGCGTCGGGGTTGGTTCCCTTTGAATCATTATAATACCATACGCCGTCAACGGTTTTCACATACTCGATGCGATGGGCCACGGCGTGGAAATCCTTAATTCCTGCTATAATGGTCTCTCTTGCCACTCCTGCCGCTTCTGCCATGGCAAAGGCTGCCATAATATTTTCCGCATTGTGAACCCCCAGAAGATTGGTCTCTTCCATGCGGATCAGCAGCTCTTTACTTCCGTCCTTTACAAAGTAGATGGCTCCATCCTTGTAAAAATATCCGTCCCGGAGCTCTTTTCCCGAAGAAAACAGCACCACTCTTGCGGGACATCTACCCACGAATTCTTCTGTATAGGGATCCTCGGCGTTGAGAACGCAAACGTCCTCCTTTGTCTGGGCCTTGGTGATCTCCTGCTTTGCATGGACATAGTTTTCCATGGTATGGTGACGGTTCAAATGATCCGGCGTCAGATTCAAAATAGCGCTGGCAATGGGATGAAAGCCGTGGGTGGTCTCAAGCTGGAAGGAGGAGATCTCCGCTACCGTCCAGGAATCCTCGCTGGTTTTGGCTACTTCCTCGGTGTAAGGGATTCCGATGTTGCCTACCACAAAGACCTTCTCGGCATGTCGCTTCATGATCTCCCCGAGAAGAGAGGTGGTTGTAGTCTTTCCGTTGGTTCCGGTGATAGCCAGAACCTTTCCCTTTTCCACCGCCCAGGCCAGTTCTATTTCACCCCACATGGGGATATTGGCTGCTTTTATAATATCTGCCAGTGCCAGATCCGTAGGCACCCCGGGGCTGAACACCGAAAGGGTAATATCTGCCAAAAACTCCTGTGTCAGCGCATCCAGGCCGCAAACCATTAAGATCCTGTCGGAAACGTTATCCCTTCCGGCCGCTTTTGCGATGTCAGCTGCTTTTTCCTTAGATGCCGTGATCTTGGCATTTTGATCCGTTTCCGTATTTTCATCAAACAGCACAACCTCTGCGCCGTTTGCCAAAAGCAGGCCTGCTGCTGCAATCCCACTCTTTCCGGTTCCGATAACGATCACTTTTTTCCATAATGCATTCATAATTCCGCCTCCTGTGCGCTGTGCTATAGATGTTCTGTTTGGTATAAAACGGAAACGGCGGCATCCGCGAAAGGAGGGAAACGGAAGCCGCCGCTGGTATCACCTGCTAGTCTGATGACACCGGTTTTCTTTATGGACTAATCGGTGGTCTAAAAGCCTAACCCGACTCCAAAATCATTTTGTCCGGACCCGCTTGTGCCCTGTCCGTTCTCACCCGATCCCTCATCTTCATCTGATGAATAGTCTATGGAGACGCCTCCGCCTCCGATGAGGCTTCCTGCACCGACACCTCCCTGGGAGCTTTTCGGTACGCCCCTCGGCCCTGTATCTGCGGCCGTTGATGACTCAAATCCTGCGGCTGTTCCCGGATCAAAATCATCCGAAATCGCCTCAGCGGGATCATTTTCAATTCCGATCAATCCGTCCAGATCTGAGGACGGGGTGCTGTCTTCTTCCTCGGTTCCCATCTCCAGCGGCTCGCCCGTATTGGGATCGATGGGATTTCCGGTTTCGGGATCAATGGGAAGATTGCTGATCTCCCCTTCACCCTCCTGGGTCTGCTCTTCTTCGGAGGTTGCTTCGTTCTCCGAATTGTTCAAAAGGTTCTTGGACTCCAGCTCCTGGATCTCCTCCTCCGTCAGCTCTTCCGTTCTGTAAATGTGCATGTAGGGAAGGGCCTCTGTGAGAATGTCTCTGACAACGTCCTGTGCCAGTGTGGAATGGGGCTGATCCGGTACGTTAGGCCGGTCGATAACGCAGTAGATCACAACCTGGGGATCATCTGCAGGCGCATATCCCATAAAGGACATAACGTAGTTGATACCGTCACGGGGCTGGCGCTCTGCCGTACCCGTTTTACCGCCGATCCGATACCCGGCAGGAACTGCCGTTTTACCGGTACCGTGAATGCAGACATTTGCCAGATACTCCCGCATCTGATCCGACGTAGTCGCCGAAATGGTCTGCTTCAAAACCCGTGGCTCGATCTTTTTTACCATAGTTCCCGAGGAATCCCTTATCTCGGTTACCAAATGGGGCTGATAGTACTTTCCGCCGTTGATGATGGAGCAAAATGCGCTTATCATCTGGATCATGGTTACGTTGTAACCCTGGCCGAAGGTAGAGATCGCCAGATCGGAGGCCACCATTTTTTCCGGATCATATACCAGGGTGTTTGTCCTGGCCTCTCCCGAGAGATCCACATTGGTTTTGAGCCCGATATTGAAATTCGACAGGTACTTCATCAGCGTGTCCTTACCCTCTTTTTCACCGATCTGCATCAGTGCCACATTGCAGGACTGCTCAAGTGCCTGTGAAAGGTTTACCATGCCGTGGCCGGAGTGCTTATGACATTTGATCTCATGTCCGCTCACCGTCAGCTTGCCGCCGCAGAAATAAGTTTCATTTCCCACCAGCGTGCCCGAATCCAGTCCGGCCGCTATGGTCATAGACTTAGCGACCGATCCGGGCTCGTATGTATCAGATATACAAAAATCCCTCCAGATCCCATTTAAAAACTCCATCTGTTGCTCCTCATTCAGCTGCTCAGCAGCCCCCTCGCTCATAAAAGGAGTCAGATCATAGGGATCATTAAGATCAAAATTGGGGTAGTCCGTCATTGCCATGATCTCTCCGGTGTTCGGATTCATCATGATAACGCCCATGTTTACGACGCCGTCTTCCCCTTCCCGGTACTCTCCCCGGTGTTCCTCTGCAAATGCATTGACGTATTTTTCCACAATGCTCTGGAGATTGGTATCAATACTTGTCACCAGCGTGTTGCCGTCCTTGGGCGGAATGGTGGTCCGCTCAATGGTGGATTCCTCGGTAAAGTATCCGTATTCCCGGCCGTTGGTGCCGTTTAATGTATCATCGTAGTATTTTTCCAGGCCGCATTGCCCGTTATTGTCCGTTCCGGCAAAGCCGATGACAGCTGAGGCCATATCCCCGCCGGGATATCTTCTCTTATACTCCTGCTCGAACCAGATGCCGCAAATGGCCTTGTTTTCTTCCTTAGCCTTCAAAAAGGGCTCCACCACATCGTAGGAGATCCTCTTTTTCAGCACCCGATACATGTTGGTGGGATTTTCCCGGATATAGGCTTCCACCTCTGCGGTATCGATCTGAAAGTACTGATTCAGGGCCTTCAGGGTTTCCTGCTGGGCGTTTTCCTTACGGCTGGAGGTAATCTCGTTGGAGTCCAGGATCAGGTTATACACCTTTTCGCTGTACGCCAGCTTGGTTCCGTTGACATCCAGGATCTCGCCTCGCTTAAAGGGCAGCGTCCTGCTGTCGTATTGCTGGTGCAGAAGCACCTGCTTGGTATATTCGTCACCCCGTTTATAACTGATCATGATGACCCGGTATCCCAGGAAGATAAAGGCCACGATGACGATCCAGAAAAAGAGTAACTGCTTCTGCTTTCTCGACCGGAAAAGCTGTCTGAGCTCTCTATGTTCCTTTTTCCGCCGCTGCTCCCTGGTAAGGGGCGGCGTTCTTTTCTTACTCTTTCTGTTTCCCATTCTCTCTTTTACAATTCTTACGGCATATCCTGATACTGATGAACGTAATCATCCGTCGCATCCGCCACCACGATCACCTGACCGCTCTGTGCGTACTGCATGCCCAGCTCTGTGATCGCCTTTTCCTTGATCTGCTGCATATCCACAGATCCTGCGATCCGGCTGTATTCCTCGTCATTTTCCATCTTCAGGGTGTTCAGCTGGCTCTTCTGGCTGGCGATTTCCCTGCGAAGCTGTGTATTCTGCGCCTGAAGGGTAAGCTCTCCCATCAACGCCGTTGCGAAGATCCCGATGACTACCACGAAGGAAAAGAGGATGGCCGGGTTCATTCTGACGGCTTTTTCCCTGTTTCTTCTGGTCTGCTCACTGATGGATTTCTTCGGCCGGGGCTTGATGACCGGAGCGTTCTTCCTTCCGGGCTGGGGAGCTCTTTGCGGCATAAAAGCCGGAGCGGCATTCCCATAGACATACAGATTCTGCCGTCCGGTAGTATTTGTAGTTCTGCCAAACTCCTGCTCCCTCATGATATTCCCTCTTTCCATCCTGCTATCGTAGTACATGTTACTGATTACACTCCCTATTACTTCTTTTCGAATACCCGAAGCTTAGCACTTTTCGCTCTCGGGTTCTCCTCCATCTCCTCATCTGTGGGGAGGATTGGCTTCCTTGTCAGTACCTTCCCCTTAGGCAACCGCCCGCAGGTACAAACCGGAAAGCTTGGCGGACAGATACATGGGTGCTCCGCCGTTTTGAATTTGTTTTTTACGATGCGATCTTCCAGTGAGTGGAAGGTGATGATGCAAAGCCTTCCGCCGGGGTTTAAGTGATCGATCATGCAATCGATGGTATCCTCCAGCACCTCCAGCTCTCTGTTGCATGCAATGCGGATGGCCTGAAACGTCCTCTTTGACGGGTGTCCGCCCTCCTGTCGCATCTTTGCCGGTATGGCTGCTTTTACCAGGTCGTTAAGTTCATAAGTGGTCTTGATCCGTTTTTGCTGCCTGGCCGCTTCAATGTGTTTGGCGATGTTGGCGGCAAATTTTTCTTCCCCGTAGTCCCGAAGGATCCTTGTGATCTCTTCTCTGGGGTACTCATTGACGATGACTTCGGCTGTCAGCGGGTTTCTTTGGTCCATCCGCATATCCAGCGGTGCATCTTCCTTGTAGGAAAAGCCTCTCTCCGGCGTATCCAGCTGATAGGAGGAAACTCCCAGATCCAAAAGGATCCCATCCACTTTCTCGATTCCCAGATCTGCGATCACCGTCTCAAAGCCCTCATAATTGCTTCTGACGATGGAAACCCGGTTCCCAAAAGGTGCCAGCCTTTCGCTCGCAGCCCGGATGGCGTCTTCATCCTGATCGATGCCGATGAGCCTTCCATGGGTCAGCCGTTTTACGATCTCTGAGGAATGTCCGGCGCCTCCCAAGGTGCCATCTACGTAGATGCCCTCTTCCTTGATCGCAAGAGACTCTATGACTTCATCTAACAGTACCGATTTGTGAGAAAATGTTGCCGGATTTTTCATCAAAACTCGATCCCCAGTCCCTGCAGTTCTTCGGCGATGGAGCTGATGTCATCAAAGCTGGCTTCCTGCTCCCAAACTTCTTTATCCCAAATTTCGATAAAGCTTCCTACGCCTACTAACACGATTTCCTTGCCCAGCTTGGCGTGGTCCCTGAGAGATCCCGGTATCAGGGCTCTGCCCTGCTTGTCGATCTCGGTCTCTTTGGCACCACCGATGAAGTATCTCTGGACTTTTCTGACTCTGGGGTCGTTGATGGGCTGTGAACGGAGCTTGCTTTCAAATTGCTCCCAGCCTTCCTGGTCGAAAGCCATAAGGCACTGATCGAAGCCCTTGGTCACCGTAAAGGTGTTTCCCAAAAGCTCCCGGAATTTGGATGGCATGATCAGCCGTCCCTTGGAGTCGATTGAATGACTGTACTCTCCCTTAAACATTGCCTTTTATCGCTTTCTGTATCACGTGAACGGTTTCGGTTCCCAAGTCTCAAATCCATCCACTTTCCACCACAAATCATCCACTTGGTCACCACTCCTCTTCAAATATAACTCATTCACCATGGCAATGCAAGAAAAAAATTAAGAAAAAAATAAAAAAAAGAGCAGATTTTTCTGCTCTTTCTATATCTTGTGTTTCGGTCCTTTCAGACACACAATTCTGCGATTTTATGCGGTTTTATGAGGTTTTTCGAGTTTTTTACTCGGTTTTATCCCCGGCGTCTTCGATTTTGCTTTTGATATCTACGGTTTTGCTTTCGATATCCCCGGTCTTTTTCACGGATGCAAGGCGAATGGATGCCACAATCTCACAGATCAGGGCAAAAACGAACAAAATTAGCCCCAAAGCCTGGGAAACTGCAATGTTGGTATGGCCGATCTTCAGCTGATCCGTCCGGATTCCTTCTATAAAGAAGCGAATGATGCCGTAGCCCCCTAAATACATGAGGGCGATCTCCCCATCAAAGCGTTTGTGCTTGCGATACAGCCAGATCACCAGAAGAAGGATGGCATTCAGCACTCCTTCATATAAGAAGGTTGGATGCACCTGAATGTAATTGGCCCCCTCGGGGATCATGGACCTGAGCTCCTCCGTCACATCCCGATTTCTTACCGCTTCCAGGGGAAGCCGCATTGCCACCAGGTTGTCCGTATAGCCGCCAAAGACCTCACGATTGGTAAAATTCCCCCATCGTCCGATGATCTGTCCTGTCAACAGTCCCGGCATGGCGGTATCCAGCATCTTAAAGTATCCCAGCTTTTTGATCCTGCACAGTATATATATAGTAAGAAATCCGCCGATGACACCGCCGTAAATGGCAAGTCCCCCGCCCCGGATGTCCAGAATCTCCAGGGGATGGGTGCTGTAATAGTCCCAGAAAAAGATCACGTAGTAGATCCTTGCTCCCAAAATGGAGAAAAACATAACCACGATGGCATTTTCCCACCAGAAATCCTTGGTCTCTCCCAGGCGATTGCTTTCGGAGTTTGCCACCGATAACCCCAGAACCATTCCCAGGGCGATGATCATCCCGTAAAACGCCAGAAAGACTGAGCCGATCCAGATTCCCTTTGGCAGATCAGTGATATAGATCCCCAGATGCGGGAAGGCGATATCCCCTGCTTGCATGATGTTCGTCATGGTAATCCTTCCTTAGTTTATACATTGAAACGGAAAAGGATCACATCTCCGTCCTGTACGATGTACTCTTTTCCTTCCATTCCTACAAGACCCTTCTCACGGGCTGCTGCAAGGGAGCCCTGCTCCAGGAGATCCTTGTAGTTTACTACTTCCGCCTTAATGAAGCCTCTCTCAAAATCCGTATGGATCTTACCCGCTGCCTGGGGTGCCTTGGTTCCCTTCTTGATGGTCCAGGCTCTGGTTTCATCCTCGCCGCTTGTCAAAAAGCTCATAAGTCCAAGCAGATCATAGGATGCAGCGATGAGCTTATCCAGTCCGGAGCTCTCGGCGCCAAGATCTGCCAGATACTCCTGCTTTTCCTCCTCGGAGAGCTCGGAAAGCTCCTGCTCGATCTGGGCACAGATCACAAATACGCCGTCTCCGTCTTCCTTTGCAAACTCACGCACTTTTGCCACATTGGGATTGGAAGCCCCGTCATCAGCCAGGTCATCCTCTGCCACATTGGCCGCAAAGATGGTGGGCTTTGCAGTGAGAAGATTGTAGGTTGCAAACAGCTCCTCTTCCTCTTCGTCAGCTACTTCAAAGGTCTTTGCACTCTTTCCGTCCTCCAGATGTGCCTTGATGCGCTTCAAAAGATCCTCTTCCTTGGCAAGCTTCTTGTCATTTCTGGCGCCCCTTGCCACTTTGGCAATCCTTCTTTCCAGGATCTCCAGATCGGAAAAGATCAGCTCCAGGTTGATGGTCTCGATATCCCTGACGGGATCTACACTGCCATCCACATGGATCACATTGTCATCCTCAAAGCAGCGTACCACATGAACGATGGCATCCACCTCACGAATGTTGGACAAAAACTGGTTGCCCAGGCCCTCGCCCTTGGAAGCACCCTTTACCAGACCGGCAATATCCACAAACTCGATGGTTGCAGGAGTCACCTTCTTGGAATGATACAGATCTCCCAAAAGCTGCAGTCTCTCATCCGGTACCGGAACGATGCCCACGTTGGGATCGATGGTACAGAAAGGATAGTTAGCCGACTCCGCTCCTGCTTTTGTCAAGGAATTAAACAACGTACTCTTCCCTACATTGGGAAGGCCGCAAATGCCCAATTTCATATTATGTAAACCTCTCTTCTCTATTTGTATGGTCTGCGCGATTCACGCACAGATGACAGTATATCCTAAATCTCTCCGCTTTTCAAGTTACCGGCGCTACTGCAAAGCCTTTCGTATGTTGTCTGCCGTTTCCGATACGATCTTTATAAGCTGCGGGTGATTTTCCTTTATCACCTCTGCATTTTCCTCTTTTGCAGCCTCTTCCAGTTTTTTTGCGATCTCAAACACAGAGTTCGCGCCGATCATTTTGCCATTGCTCTTCATGGCATGAACCATCGTTCCATAATCGAGCCAATTCTCACCGGCAAATAAGCGATCTGTCTCTGCAAGCTTTTCTGCATAGCCTCCGGTAAAGTCACTGAGCATTTCAAAATATATTGCCTCATCCCCGGCGCTGTAGCCAAGTCCCTTTGCTGTATCAATTCCCAGTTCCTTCAAGCGCTCCAGATCGTATCCCGGCTCTTTTTCCTCTCTTTCAACAGCAGCGATGTAGTCTCCGTCCTCCGGTTCAAATTCCAGGATTCCGTCATCAACCTCTGCCTCCGCACTTCCATAAGCGCTCTGCGGCAGATACTGTTTCAGGATCTCTACCAGATTTCCGATCTCAATGGGCTTGGAAAGATAATCGGCAAATCCCTCCTTCAGATAGTTTTCCTTCGCTCCCACCACAGCGTTGGCCGTCAGCACGATCATCACCGTTTCCTCGGGGATCAGGTGGCTTTCCTGAAGCTTATGGAGGGTTTCTATTCCGTCCATTTCAGGCATCATATGATCCAGGAAAACAATATCAAAGGTGCTTTCCTTCATTTTTTCTATGGTTTCTTTCCCCGAAAGCGCCTCCTGGGGTTTGATGCCACAGATCTTCAGAAGATTCCTTGCCACCTTTAGATTCATGTCGTTATCATCTACGATAAGAACCCTGGAACCGGGTGCATACAGAATATCTTCCTTATCATGAGCGGCCTTGCTTTCCTGAATCCTTTTTTCATAGTCACCCATAGGCGTGGCATCCGCCACCTCCTGTTCTATGACAAAGGAAAAAGTAGAGCCCGATCCATAGACGCTTTCCACCGACAATTTGCTTCCCATCATGCCAAGCAGGCTGGTGACAATGGACAGTCCCAGTCCGGTTCCTTCTATATTGTGGTTTCTTACTTCATCCAGTCTCTCAAAGGATTCAAACAGTCTCTCTCTGTCCTCTTCCTTGATTCCGATTCCCGTATCCTTTACGGTTACGGCGATCTTCGCTTTATTGTCCTGCATACCGTTAAGGCGAAGAGAAAGTGACACACTCCCTTTTTTCGTATATTTAACTGCATTGGTGAGCAGGTTCATGACGATCTGCGAAAACCGCACATTATCTCCTATCATGGCCGTGGGAAGATTCTCATCTACATCCATGATAAAAGAAAGTCCCTTTGCATCAGCCCTTCTGGCAACGGATTGATACAGCTCATTGATGAAAGAAGCGGTATCGTACTTTACCGGAATGATTTCCATCTTGCCGTCTTCGATTTTGGAAAAGTCAAGAATACTGTTGATGAGGGAAAGAAGGGTTTTCCCTGCAGAATCGATATTGCTCGCATATTCCACGATATCCGCCTGATCCGACTCCCGCAGGATCATCTCATTCATTCCAAGTACTGCGTTTATAGGCGTTCTGATCTCATGAGACATCTGGGCCAGAAATCTGGTTTTTGCATTTCCGGCTTCCATTGCCCTTTTGGCCGCTTCGTTGGCTTTCTTTTCGGACAGATCCAGTTCCTTCAGTTTTTCCTTATATACCTTATTTTGAAACCTTACGATAATACCGATCACCAGACTGATGACCAAAAGACTCTGCACCGTATCAACGAATACGTCTCCTGTGGATTCAAGCAGAATGATATGATCCGGACATAGATAGGCAACGATATAGCAAAGCACTGTCATGGCAATCTGCAAAACAAGCAGAATGTAAAAAAGGGCTCCATCCACCAAAAGGCAGTTGAAAAGAATGCCGATCACAAACCAGTAACCCATACCGCCGTAAAGACCGCCGCCCGTAAAAAACATGACGGGAAACAGAACCAGCGTGATCACCGCCACGATCAAAAAAGCACTCAGATTGACCTGATCCTTCCAGTTTGCCAGATACAGTCCCAGCACCAGGATGACCAGTGCAGCAGCAATGGCCACGATCTGCACCTTCGGCAAGCCTATGAACATGGATATCAGGATGCCGAAAGCGCCTCCGACGATCCCGCCCACTGTTACGATATTAAACAACACTTTTTTCAGGTCTTCATTGATTGCCTTCTTGGAAAACATGTATTTGAATTTACTGATCAACGCTCAAACTCTCCTTGCTCATTCAATAAGGGATAAAATTGTATGCTGATTTATTATCCTTCATGTCACCCAACCTCTGTCACAGCGATGGCGCAGGACATTCTCCTTACCGCTGCCTGTCACCATTTCTCTTAGGTGTCTGTTACCATGTACGATAATCTGCCAGGTTCTTTTTCAAAAGCGTCGGAATGTCCAGACCGTAAGGGCATTTCGGCAGGCAGGCCCCGCACTCAATGCAGGTTTCGATCTTTTCCATTTCCTTGCGCCAATGGTCGCTGAGCCACACCTCGCTGGGTGCCCGGCGCAGCATCAGGCTCATACGGTTGCAGTTGTTGATCTGAATGTCCATGGTACAGGGCATGCAGTATCCGCAGCCACGGCAAAACTCGCCCTTCAGCTCCTCTTGCTCTTTTCGGATAAAGGCCTGAATCTCCTCATCCATCACAGGAGCTTCCTCCATAAAGGCCAGCCACTCGTCAAGCTCACTTTCTCTCTGGATGCCCCAAATGGGCACAGCGCCGTCAAACTGCCCCACAAAGGCCATGGCGGCTTTTGCATTGGTGATCAAACCGCCGGCAAGACCCTTCATACAAATAAGGCCCACATTTTTCTCATTGCACAAATGCACCAGCTCAATCTCCTGCTCATCCGCCAGGTAGCTGATGGGATACTGCAGGGTTTCATAAAAACCGCACTCCGCAATCTGTCTTGCAATCCCGATCTTGTGCGCCGTTCCGCCGATGTGCCGGATCATGCCCTGCTCCTTGGCCTTTTGCATGCACTCATACATGCCGTTTTCTTCCCCGGGCACCCAGCACTGCCCCATCAAATGAAACTGATACACATCGATATAATCCGTCTTCAGCTTCGTAAGGGAGGTGTCCAGATCCTTCCAAAAATCCTCCGGGGTTTTGGCCGGGGTCTTGGTGGTAATGATGATATCCTCACGTTTCACATAGCCGTCTCCGAAGGCCGCTCCCAGTTTTTCCTCGCTGTCACTGTAGGCCCTTGCGGTATCAAAAAAGCGCATACCTCCGTCATAGGCCTTTCGCAAAATGCGAACCGCCTCCTCTAAAGATACACGCTGGATGGGCAAAGCTCCAAAACCATTTTGCGGTACGGTGATCCCTGTCATTCCCAATGTAATGTTTTTCATAGAAGTTCCCCCTCTTTCTCATTATCTCATTTGATAAAACCCCATGTTTCTCTTCTCCGAAATTCTCCCTACCGGCTCTTCATTCCCAGGATTCCATCAATTGTAGGACAGATCCACCAGCGCCCAGTCATCCGTAGTGATCTCGTATTTGTTTCCGCAATAGGGGCAGGTCTTATTTTTCGTGGCATCAAAGCTGGCGCCGCAGCCCTGACATTCGATCCTTGTCATGGAAAAGTTCAGATTCACAGGCACATCGGTGCGCCGTTTAAAGGTGGCGCTGAACACCTCGCTTTTGGAATAGATCTTATTATCCCTTGCATACAGCACGTCGAAATACGCCTTGGTTACCACGGTAACGAAGTTTCCTTCATCTCGGAAGCTTTTGCATCCCAGGGCGCCGCCGTAATTCAGATCGATGATGTCCTTCATCTTCGGATTCAGACCCTGCCCCTCGTAAAACAAAAGCTCCTTCTCATCCTTGGAAAATACTGCCGTTTTGATCAAAGACAATGCCTTGGCTGTAAAATACTCAAAGGAAAACTCGGGACTGACCTGTTTCATTCTGACCTCAAAGCTTCTTCTTGACCCTGCGGTTCCCATTTTCCCCGCAGATGCGATGGTCTTGACGATCAATCTCATCAGCAGAAAATAACCATACAGAACATACCCCACGATCAGACTTCCCAGAGGAAGTCCGATGAGGATACCGATCAGGCTCGGAATGTTTTTCAAAAGATTCCAGGGCAGAAACACAGCCCCGTTTAAGATGCATCCAAGGAGATAGGTGCCAAGCAGCGTAGCAACATAGAATTTGATATAACCTGATAGAAATTCCCCTTTTGTCATGCCGGGATCTTCCAGAAAATAGTAAGCCGTCACCTTGGGGAACAGGTCATCCATCTGAAATCTGCTACCGCAGTAGGAACATCCCTCCTGCAGCTGCGCTACGGTAGATACGGCGCCACAACCCGGGCAGCAGAAGGCATCCTCGTCAGGATGAGCCCCCGTCACCACATCCGTCATAGTTTCGTAAAGAACACTTTTCAGATCATCGCTGTAGCGGATTTTTCCGTCCTTATACACCTTTCGCTTAACGCCGAAGCGACTGAAGCATACGGTGCTCGAATAATGTGCATCCTTCCAGTTGCTGCCGGCAATGAATTTCCCATGTCGATCATCTTCGTTTCTGGAATAGACATTGTAATCCAGCTTGAGTCCTTTTTCGCAAAGTCTGTCATACTGCAGCTTCAGTGCATAGGTGATGTCGTTATCCGCAAATGTAATATCCTTCCCTTCACTGATCGCCGCACTCAAGGAAGCCCTGAAATCATTCAACCTGCGATTAAAGCTTTTGGGAACCTCAACAATTTTGAAAAAATTATAGCCCATTCCTAACCTCAATCTCTTATCTGGCGAAACAATCCGCTCCGCTTTTTACCTTCTCCAAAAACTCATCAATGGATATGGGCTTGGAATAATAGTACCCCTGGAAGCTGTGAATCCCGTAACCTTTGATGATATCGCACATTCCGGAGGTCTCTATCCCTTCCACACAAACATCCGCGCCAAAAGTACCCGCCATATCCGTGAAGTTGTTCAGCAGCCTTTTCTCCCTTTCATCCTGCTCGATCTGTTGTACAAAACTACGGTCGATCTTGATGGTATCAAAGGACAGATTTTTTACCAGTCCCACGGAAGAAAAGCCGGTACCGAAATCATCCAGCGCCACCCTGACGCCGCCGGCTCTAAGGGTCACGATCACATTCCGAAGAAGCTCCATATCCAAAAGTCTGCAGCGCTCGGTGACCTCCAGACAAAGTTTCTCCGGATCATAACCCGTCTGTTTTACGATATTCCACACCGTATCAGTAAAGCCTGCCTTTTCAATCTGCGCATAGGACAGATTCACATTGATCACAATATCCGGCACATGTTCCGCCAGCTTCGTCCCATCCTTAAGGGCTGTCATCAGGATCCATTCTCCCAACTCCGGAAACAGCGGATCCGTCTCTAAGAAGGGGATGAAAAGATCCGGCGGTACAATGCCGTATTCCTCACTCTTCCAACGCAGCAGTGCCTCTGCCCCGATCACTTTCTCTGTCATGGCATCCACCACGGGCTGATACACCAGATAAAAGCCCTCAAAACCGTTTGTGATGGAGGAGCGGATGGCATTCAGTTTTTCCAGTCTCTTCCGGTTTTCTCCGGTGAGATCTCTTCTGAAGGAGACCAGATCTCCGTGCTTGTGCCTCTTTGATTCCTGATAGGCAAAATTCAGACAGGCATAAACGGTCTGGTCATCCACATTAAACTCATCCAGTGAAAGGATTCCGGCATTCAGTTCCATATTGATAAACACATCATCAAACCGGATTCCCTTTCTGAAATGGGCACGGATCTCTTCGTAGGATTCCGCCAGTTCCTCTTCACTCTGCAAAGTGGAGATGATGGCAAACCGGGACCCGTCCAATCGATAGGTTCCCCCGCGATTGGTTACATTGTCCATCAGATACCGGCCGAAATGCTGAAGGATCTTATTGCCCACATGATAGCCATATACTTCATTGACCTCAGTCAGCTTTCCGATCCCGGCCATACCGATACGGATGGGTGTTTTGTTTTTGATGTAACTTTTCAGATCAGAGAAAAAGCCATACTGGTTGCGAAGCCCTGTCATGGTATCGATGTAGCTTTGCTGATTCAGATTACGGATGGCTCCGCCGAAATACCGGGGCTTGCCGTCATCATCAGTGATCACGATGCCCCTGCAGGTACAGATATCGTATTCACCGTCCGGGCGCTTTGCCCGGTACTGCATATCGTGTCCCTCTTGCCTGCCGGAGAAAATGGCATCCAGACCATCCCTGTAAGCCTTCCGATCCTCCGGATGAATATGTTCTTCCCAGATCCCTCCGGCGTTGTACATATATTCCGACGGCAGGTCAAACGTATCCACCAAAGCCTTGGACCATCTGGAATAGTCATATCGCATATCGCAAAGATAAACATAGGTATCCTCCGCAATGATGGCATAACTTTCAAACAGCTTATCCAGCCTGCTTTTCGCTTCCTCTGTGATCTGATCGTTCATGCGTATTCCTCACTAAAGATATCTTACATTCCGAGTGCTGCCTTCGGCGTTTCTTTCACGGGCCGTTTTATGGCTTCTGTAGCATTCAGTTTTCCAAGCTTTGTGACAAAGCCGTTGCAAAAATCAGTTTGATTATACCACTTTTGGCAGTTTTTTGCTATAATGTAAGCGTAGTTTACCTGTATTAAATTAGGGAGGATACCATGAACAAACCACAGGAAAAAATGAAGAACTGCGAAGTCTATAAGGAACTTCGCCGCAAATATGACAAAAGCCAGGAACAGCTTGCCGAGGAAGCTCTGCTCACAAGGGATAAGCTGGGGGACTATGAACGCGGAAAAGCCACCCCTACCCCGGAGGATATCGTCAACCTGTCCCGAAATCTGAACGGCAAGCGTCTCTGCCGCTGGTACTGCTATGCGGAGTGTCCGGTGGGCAAGGAGATCGATCTGCTCCCCGTGGATCCCATGGATGAAGAGCTTTTGAGCACCACTATGATGAAGATCATGAATGAACTGAATAAATTAAAGCAGATTGACATCAACCGTCTCATCGAGATCTCCATGGACGGAGTCATTGACAAAAGTGAGCTGTCCGATTACAACATCCTTCGAAGCTCCCTTGCGGAACTGGGCCACGCCTACGGTACCCTGCTTCGGATCGAGGATGACGGAAAGTATATCGAAGCGGGTGAAAACTAAAAAATAAAAAAAATTGAAAAATCCTATTGACAGATCCGGTTTTAGGAAGTATGATACGTAATCGTAAAGGCAAGGGCGTCTTGGAAAACATTCCAAGGCGCTTCTTTCTTTTCCGGGGCAACGTTTATACAGGTCATTTGCAAAGGCGCAAAAAGTGCAATGCAAATGGCCTCTTTTTTATTCCCAAGCGCGCGGGGGAGCCCCGATTAATAAGAGGAGGACAAGATTATGACAGAAGAGATTATGAAAGCACTCGACGGAGAAGTCTTTGCGGTCTGGTTTTTGATCGGCGCTGCATTGGTATTCTGGATGCAGGCCGGTTTCGCCATGGTGGAGGCCGGCTTTGCAAGAGCAAAGAACGCAGGTAACATTTTGATGAAGAACCTGATGGATTTCTGTATCGGCTGCGTGGTATTTATTGCGATCGGATTCAGCTTTTTACTTGGCGAGGATCTGATGGGTTTCATCGGAAAACCCGGATTTGACATTTTTACATCCTATCAATCCTTTGATTGGTCCAACTTCATTTTCAACCTGGTATTCTGTGCCACTACCGCTACCATCGTTTCCGGTGCCATGGCAGAGAGAACCAAATTCTTAAGCTACTGTGTATACTCCGGTGTGATCTCCGCTTTGATCTACCCCATCGAGGCACACTGGATCTGGGGCGGCGGCTGGCTTTCCCAGATGGGATTCCACGATTTTGCAGGATCCTGCGCCATCCATATGGTTGGTGGTATCGCAGCCATCGTCGGTGCTAAAATGGTTGGCCCCCGAATCGGTAAGTTTGAAAAAGATGCAAAAGGCAAAATTACGAAAGTCAATGCTTTCCCCGGCCACAACATCGTCATCGGTGCACTCGGTGTATTCATTCTGTGGCTCGGCTGGTACGGATTCAACGGTGCAGCTTGTACTTCCACAGATCAGCTGGCCTCCGTATTCGTAACCACCACCATCGCACCTTCCATCGCAACTGTTGTATGTATGATCTTTACCTGGATCAAATACGGTAAGCCCGATGTTTCCATGTGTCTGAATGCTTCCCTTGCAGGTCTGGTAGCCATTACCGCTCCCTGTGATGTAACGGATGCCTTCGGTGCCATCGTGATCGGTGCAGTTGCAGGTCTTCTGGTTTGCTTCGGCGTATGGCTTTTGGACTACAAGTTTCATATCGATGATCCCGTGGGTGCCGTTGCAGTACATATGATGAACGGTATCTGGGGTACCATCGCAACCGGATTGTTTGCTACCACTTCCGCACCCGGAAACGACAGCCTTGTAGGTCTTTTCTACGGCGGCGGTTTTGAACTTCTCGGTATTCAGATCATCGGTTTTGCCAGCGTAGCTGCATGGACCACCATTACCATGATCATCGTATTCTCTATCATCAAAGCGATCTTCGGCCTCAGAGTTTCCGAGGAAGAGGAGATCGAAGGTCTCGACTCTACCGAGCACGGACTTTCCTCTGCATACGCAGGCTTCTCCATCGTGGATATGAGCGTAGCAGGAATGGTTGAGAACGAAAACACCAGTCTTGGCGAGTCTGATTACGATAAAGCCAGTGAAGCAAAGAAAAATGCAGCCGTGCCTGTTGTGAACACCGCTGCAGCAGTTAGCGGAACCTCCCTTGACACCGGTATGTACAAGGTGGTCATCATTACGAAGCTCTCCCGCTATGATAGGATCAAGAGATCCCTCAACGCTCTCGGCATAACCGGTATCACCGTAACCCAGGTAACCGGTTGTGGTATCCAGAAGGGTGCCGGACAGATGTATCGTGGAGTTGAGATGGACCTTACGCTCTTGCCTAAGATCAAACTTGAGGTTGTTGTCAGCAAGATCCCTGTTGACAGCGTGATCGAAACAGCTAAGAAAACACTTTATACCGGTAAGATCGGCGACGGTAAGATCTTCGTTTATCCGGTCAGCCGTGTTGTAAAGATCAGAACAGGCGAAGAAGACTTTGCAGCTCTGCAGGATGTAGAGTAATCCCGCAGCCCAAAGATGGGCATGCCGATTCCATAAAAAAGAGACGTCTCACAAAAATGTGGGACGCCTCTTTTTTCATTGTCAACAGATTATTTTCCCATCTGAGCCTGATGCTCTGCATTCCGGGCCTGCTTGAATTCTTCCTTGCAACGGTTTGCGATCTTGTCCGTGGTAAAGGACAGCTTTTCAACAGCGGAAAGTCTTGCCTTACCGTCATCGGTAAGAGGTGAAAAGATCATACCCTGACGCTTGTTGTAATAATTGAGTGCTGCACTGTTCAGTTCCTCAAGAGCGTTGATCTTCGGATTCTTTCCCGATTCTTTTTGCCGGATCACCTCATCCAGCGCATCGGTAAGACGCTTCATATGATCGGAAGGCTTCTTTCCTTCGTTGTATTTCTTCAGGTTTTCTCTGGTCTCTTTGATCAGATCAAATTCCTTGCCCGTAAGCTCAAGTGATGTCTCCTTTGCAAATTTATCATGCTGTGTCTGCAAAGACGCATTCCCCTTGACAGCCTCTTTCTCTGCTTTCTCGCTGCTGATCTTTTTGTTGACCTCTTTGCGAACCGCATCTTTATACTTGGATACAAAATCCTTATAGCTGGGTCGGCTGTTGATCACATCCTGGAAGATGGGATCCTGCAGGATCTGGTCTCTCATTTCAATGACGGCCTTATTCAGTTTCAGCAAATCCGGAACACCGTTGCTTTTTACCTTCTCACTGTCATAGAAGGATTTGTCAATGGCAGGGGATAAAAGGGTATCCGCCACGACCAGATTGGCAGCCTTCAGAAAGTCTTTCTTGGAAACTCCGATATCGCTCTTGCTCTGGTCAAGCATTTCCTTACAGGTCTGCTTGATCTCCTCCTTGCTGAAATCATCATCCACAACTGCCATATTAAACATGATATAGGGAGCTTTGTAGGTGTCGTCTCCTTTTTTCAAACTGGTATTTGCATATTGCTTAAACTGTACATAGTTCGTCTTTTCATTCTGGAGTGCCTCTTTGTATTGATTCCACCCCTGTATCATGTACTCCGGTTTAAATCTTACCGCATCCTTGGAAGCGCCTCTGTATTCCTGGACAAAAGCTGCAAAATCCTGATCGTTTTTCAGCTCCTGCTCAACATTCTTTCTCCATGACTTACGATCCGCAAATTCCGTAACATAGGTATTGTAGTCATATCCGCAGTTAGACACCGACGGCATCTCCCGGTCTTTCTGCACCGTGTAGGCCGCGATCATTCTCGCCGCGATCTCTGTATATTGATCCTTTCGCTTCTGATCATCTGCGCAGGGGTCCTTGCTCTTCTTCTCATCATAAGCACCGTCAGCCAGGGCTCTCCCACCTAAACTGATGGTCTGCTTCTCATCCGCTGCAACCTTTTCGACCGCTGACTTGATATAGCCTTGTTTCAGGGTTTTATCGCCCTTTGCATTTGTGCATACCTTGCCGGCATCTTCGTAGGCGGCGTTAACCTCGTCCTCAGGCAGATTCAAAATATCGCCCGCAATCGCCTTTACAAACACCTCTTTGTTCTTTATGATCTGATTCGAACCAAGTTCTTTGCAGATCCTGGCAAAAAGGCGAGCAGACTTTTCATTATCCTTAATCTTACTCTCCAGAGCCTCGAACTGCTCCTCAGTAAATTCACTTCCCAGAAACTGTAGAACGGCATCCTGCTTCAGCTCTGCGTTCTTTGTGGTTTCTTTAAAACCCTTCTCCCAATCGTTTCGCTCATTCGTGGTAGCCTCGACCATATCACTTTGGATCATATTTGAACGCAGGTTCGGATTTGTAACGCCATCATATTGTTTTTTCGGCATCTTTTTTTCCTCCTAAAAATGTTTCCGTCCGATTTCGGATCCTGTTTTTTGCTTCTATCCCTAAAACCCCTCAGTATCCGATTTGGTTGCATGGTAAATCTGCTTTTTTACTATATCGTATCCCTATGTCTCTTGTAAAGGATAACCCCACCCATTTGCCCCATTCTATGGTACAATAGAAAAACCGATAGCAAACTGATTTTAAAAAAGGAGCAATTATGCAAGATACAACGATGGGCGCCGATCCGGCGCTTTTGGATAAACT
>JAEEKV010000155.1 GCA_016282595.1 Lachnospiraceae bacterium | reverse complement strand
TTGGCTACGGCGATGGACAAGATGCTGGCTGCAAGGTTTCTACCCATAGCCACCACTACGATGTCCATGTTTTTCAGACCCAGAGCAGCCACCTCTTCTTCATTGGTAAGGTTTGCGCATACCGCCGAGGTGCATTTATCGGAGAACTCATCCACCAGCTCTTCGTTGTTATCCACGGCAAGCACGTCCGCCCCCATCTGATAGAGGTTTTCGGAGAGGCTCCGTCCGTATTTTCCAAGTCCCAGTACAGCTACTGATTTTTTCACCTGTTATTCCTCCTGCTTATGATCTAGCCTACATAGAATTTGCCTTCCGCATGACGGATCTTATTTTCCAAACCCGCACCCTTGGTAAAGAAGATGGCCATGGAGATGGGACCGATCCTGCCAAGGTACATGGAAAGAATGATGATGATCCTGCCAATGAGCGAAAGCTTTGGTGTCAGTCCCCGGGAAAGTCCTACTGTTGCCAGGGCGCTGACTACTTCATACAGGGCATCTGTCAGGCAGACGCCGTCACTTGCCATAAGGGCAAGGGTCATGACAAAAACAGCACTGACGCTGACAAATACCACAGCGGCAGCCTTGCGCATCAGCTCCTCCGAAACTCTCCGGTGGAAGATCACGTTTTCGTTTTTTCCGGAGATATAGGAGAGGGCGTTCATAAAGACCAAAAACATGGTGACGGTTTTCACACCGCCTGCGGTTCCCACAGGAGAGCCGCCGATAAACATAAGCACATAGCCCACAAGACAAGTGCCTTCCGTCAGCTTATCCTGGGGCACCGAAGCAAAGCCTGCAGTACGGAAGGTGACGGATTGAAACAGGCTGTTTAATAGCTTATCCCCCAGAGGCATGGTGCCTATGGTGTCGGGGTTGTGATATTCCGCCGCAAACACGCACACCGTACCGAACAACAGCAGGCCGCAGGTCATAAGCAGCACCAGCTTGCTGTGTACCGGAAGGTGTGAGAAAAAGGAACCCGGGGAGCGTTTGTTTTTGATCCCTTCCCGGATGCCGTCCATTACATCAAACCACACCACAAAGCCCAGACCGCCAAGGACGATCAGAGCCATGGTAACACTCATGAGAAAAACGGAGCCCTGAAAATCCATCATACTGTTGGGGCCTACCACATCCATGCCCGCATTGCAAAAGGCGGAAACCGAATGAAAGACGGAGGCCCAAAGTCCCTTCCAAAGTCCCAGCATGGGAATGAAGCGGGTACAGTATAAAAGTGCTCCTGTCAGTTCTACGAAAAAGACCCCCCGAAAGATCCGTTTCAGGAATAAAAGGAGTCCTTTGTTTTGTTCAATGTTCAGGGAATCCCCCAGAAGCTGCCGATCACCCAGGGTGAATTTTCGACGGCCCAGCATCAGCAACATGGAACCTACAGCCACCACTCCAAGACCGCCGATCTGTGCCAGCACCAGGATCACGAATTGACCGAAGAGGCTCCAGTGGGCGTAGGTATCCACCACCACAAGTCCCGTGACACACACCGAGGTGGTTGCGGTAAATGCAGCCGTGACAACGTCCGTTTCAAAGCCCGGTGCCGTTGCTGCAGGCAGCAGCAAAAGCAGCGTACCTATAATGATGGCAAACAGAAAGCTGACGGGTATAATATGTTCCGGCGATATCCGTATCCGCTTCAAAGCAGTTTCCTTCCTTTTTCGTTTTGTTCCGCCTACAAGGATACCACAAGAGAGAGGATCAGGCAATCGTCGTCTGAATTGATGGACATGGTGGATTATGATAAGATAGAAAGCGGAAAATCGGATATAAGGGGATAGAAGTTATGTCGGAAATCTTAAAACAAAGTTTGATCATCACCGCCGGATGTGCCGTGATCCTGCCCCTCATCGGCATCATTGTGCATGGGATTATATCTTTCGTGCTGCAAAAGCTGTTTGGGCTATTTAGCAAAAGCGGAGCACTGTATCTTCTCTTTGCCAACACCCTCACCTTCCCGGGGGTGGTGTATCACGAATTGTCTCACGCCCTGTTTGCCGCGGTGACAGGAGCAAAGGTCAATGAGATCAAATTGTATCAAAAAAGGGCGGGGCACCTTGGCTATGTGAACTACACGCCGCGGGGACCCTGGGCCCTTCGAAGTTTGCAAATGACTCTGGCCTCCTGCGCTCCCGTGGTAATGGGAGTGCTGGCGGAAGCGGTCATAGTCTATGCCTTTATGGCCTTTTCCCTTCCTGTTTGGGGAAAAGGAATCCTGATCTATCTGGCGATCTCTGTGCTGGTGCATATGGATATGTCACCTGCAGATCTGAAATCCTATGGCAAGGGGATCTTCTTTGTGATCCTGCTGATCTTTGCTGCATCCTTTCTCTATCTGTATCTCCACGGCGCAGCCTAGCGGGCCCTGAAAGGGGGATCAGCGAAAGATCACGGAATACTCTCTGTGAAATACCTCCTGGGGATGCAGTGTGTTTCCGTAAACCCGATCCTCAAGGCTCCCCTCAAAATCATCGGCATCGGTTCTGCCGCACCAGGGCTCAATGCACACAAAGGGAGCGTGTTTTCCCACAGGGGACCATACGCCCACCAGAGGGGTATCAAAGATCACGATGAGATATTCCTTCCCATCGGGATCCAGCAAGGAAATCCGGTCTGTCTGAAAGTCTTCCGCAATCAGGGCATCACCGGAAAAAAGTGCATCTGAGGGAGTCAGACATCCGTCGGTAAGCGGCAGGGTTTTTGTTTCTGACCCCACATTGCCCCCAGTGGTGATGGGGCGGATGGTAAGATCCGAAAGGGGATCTGTATTTTTTGCAAACCGGATCCGGTAGCTGCTCCAATCACCTCTGCCGTCAATGGGACACATGAAGGCGGGATGACCGCCGATGGAAAAGTAAAGGTTTTCCTCAGCCGGATTTCTTACGGTCCAGTCAACGGTAACCTCATTTCTGACAATGCGATAGGAGACTTCCAAAATGAAACGGAAGGGATAGACCTTCAGGGTCTCTTCGTTTTCCGTCAGCACATAGGTGATGTGGTCCTGACCAAGCTCCTTAATGGAAAATTCCATATCTCTGGCAAACCCGTGCTGTCCCATGGGATAGGACTGCTCCTGATAGCGGTAGGTCTTATTGCGGACCTGGCCTACAAAGGGAAAAAGAATGGGGGTTCTGCGTCCCCAATAGGACGGATCTCCGTGCCAGATGTATTCGATCCCGTCTTTGATACAGGACATGATCTCCGCACCCTTTGTGGATGTGGTAAGCTCTAATTCTCCGGATTTCAACAGGGTATCCATATGATTCCTCCCAAAGCTATAAATTGATACCTCACAATATAGCAAATACAGGATCCCCATGTCAACGGAGCTTTTGCTATCCAAACGTCTTTTTCTATGGTATTATTTCGAAGATAGGGAAAATCATCAGAAAACTGAAAACCACCCTGGCCTTTGAGGCCTTTTTAAGAAGAAAACCTTGAGCAAATCCTGGATCTCCCCTACGCGCGTGGAGGTTAAAGCGGATTGATGGGAGGAGTATGAAAAAAGAAGAAAAAACCAATGTGATGCGAGTGCTGGAAGCCAAGAAGATCCCTTACGAGAGCCATTCCTACAAGCCGGATCCCACCATGACTGGGGAGGAGATCGCAGCCCTTTTGGGGGAGGATGCCGAGAAGGTGTTCAAAACCCTGGTGACCCAGGCAAAGAGCGGCGCCTACTATGTCTTTGTGATCCCGGTAAAGGAAGAACTGGATCTGAAAAAAGCCGCTAAGGCAGCGGGAGAGAAGGCCATCTCCATGATAAAGCAAAAGGAGCTTTTGCCCCTTACGGGATATGTTCACGGCGGCTGTTCTCCCATTGGGATGAAAAAGCCCTTTCCCATCTTTATCCATGAAACTGCAACCTCTCAGGAGAGGGTGTTTGTCAGTGCTGGAAAGGTGGGTTTTCAGATTGAACTTTCTTCGGCAGATCTTTTGTCCGTGGCATCCATCAAGGCAGCTGACCTTGTTTAAGCCTTGACAAAAACCAGGGAGAATGGGGCAATAAAGCGCAGGAAATAGATGGAATATTTAAAGGAGGTACTGCATGGCTTATACAAGACAACCTGATGCAAACGTCATTACACAGGAATATCTGGATTCCATTCTGGTGGAAGCAAGATACATCGACTCCGTGGTAGCGGATACCTCCCTTACTTTTTTAGGGAAAGAATTTTCCATGCCCGTTATGACTCCTGCCTTTTCCCATTTGGGGGCCTATAACGGCAGAGAAAAAACAGGACTGGAAGAATATTCTCTTGCCGCAAAGGACTGTGGGATTTTGAATTTTTGTGGTATGATGGAGAATGAACAGTTTCAGAAGATCATGGATACCGGAGCCGATACCGTCAGGATCGTAAAGCCCTATGCAGATCACGGCAAGATCCTGGACCAGATGCAATATGCCGAAGCGGCAGGTGCTTTCGGCATCGGAATGGATATCGATCATATCTTCGGAGAAAAAGGCGCCGATATCGTAGTAGGGGAAGAGATGGCGCCCCAGACCACGGAAATGCTGCGCTCCTATGTGGAGCTGACGAAGCTTCCTTTTGTGGTTAAGGGCGTATTGAGCGTTACCGATGCCTTAAAGTGTGCCGAGGTAGGAGCCAAAGCCATTATCGTAAGCCACCATCACGGCAGGATCCCATATGCCGTTCCGCCTCTTATGGTGCTGCCTGATATCAAACAGGCGCTGGAAGGTAAGGACGTGCAGATCATTGTGGATTGCGGCATTGCCACGGGAGCAGATGTGTTTAAGGCCCTGGCTTTGGGGGCAGATGCGGCAGCAGTGGGAAGATCCATGCTTCCGGCATTGGAAAAAGACGGCACAGAAGGCGTTACAGGATTTTTAAGATCAGTAGGGGATGAACTCAGATATATGATGAGTTGTTGCGGTTTTGCCAAGACAACGGAGATAGACGATTCGGTTTTGTACGTCTGAAGGGAAACCAATGTATCCGATCAATATCTATGCCCTGACAAGAATGGATAAGGAAGAGCAGCTGCAGCGTCTCGAAAGACAGCTTTCGGGACGCAGCCGTCTGCTTAAGATCAAGGAATGGGAAATCGACAGTCTGAAGCGAATGTGTGAGCATTTGTGCGCGGTGAAAAGAGAAGCTGCGGGGCTGAAGTTTTTCTATTCCTTTACTATGCCCAAGCTGGGAAAAGAGTTTGACCTGCTGCGGGTCAACGAGGGCAGCGTCATCAACGTGGAATTAAAAAGCGGCGCTGTCACAGATGAGGCGGCCCTGCATCAGCTTTTGCAGAATAAATATTATCTTGCAACCCTGGGAAAATCCATGTACTTTTATACCTATATCAGCCAGACGGACAGGCTGGTAAGACTGACGGGAAGCGAAAGGTTAGTGGAGGCTAACTGGGAGGAGCTGTTGGCGGTTTTGGAAAACCAGAAGGATTGCTATGAAGGCCCCATTGAGGAGTTGTTTAAGGAGGAAGAGTATCTCATCTCTCCCTTGACGGATCCGGGACGCTTCCTTCGCCGGGAGTATTTTCTCACCTCCCAGCAGCGGGATATCAAAAATCATCTCTTAAAGCAGGTTCTGACGGCTACAGGAAGCATTGCGCCTTCGTTTTCCATCTCCGGCTTTACGGGACTTCCGGGAACGGGGAAATCCCTGCTTTTGTATGATCTTGCCATGCAGCTGTCCAAAAAGGAAACGGTGTGCGTGCTGCATATCGGCTCCTATGAAAAGGCGTTGGAGCAGCTGGATGAGCGCTTAAAGCGGGTGGACTTTTACTACTGCGATGTCCATGAATCATTGCAGCTGAATAAGGAATATGCCGCCATTTTGATCGATGAGGGACACAGGCTGACGGAAGCTTTGTATGAGGAGATCCTGAGGCTGGCAAGACAGTGGAAGGTTCCCGTCATCGCCACCTTTGATAAGGAGGATGCCATTCCCTCCAGAGAGGGACATATCCCGGGAAGCCACCTCATTACGGAAACGGAGGGCTACACCGGATACAAGCTGACGAATCGGATCCGCCTTAACAATGAGCTGTCTTCCTTTATCGCATCCCTTATGCGGGTAAAGGGCAGAGGAAAGAGAAGCTCTTATCCTTCGGTGACGCTTTTGTATGCCAATGATGCGGGTGAGAGTCAGGACCTTCTTGGGGCCTATGGAGGCGAGGGGTATGTGTATATTGAGAGCAGAGGTTCGAAAAGCGGGAGTGTGAATTATAATACATCAACGGGAGTGAGTTCCGGGGATGTGGATTCGGAGGGAGTTGTTTCGCAAGCCGGTGTGGGATCTTCAGGTTCAATCGGAATTGCCGAGGCGGTGTGCAAGGAATACGACCGGGTCATGATGAAGATAGATGCCTCATTCTATTATGACGAGGATGGATACCTTCGGGAGAAAGAGGATGATGATCCTTCCGATGGCACATCCGGAGTCAGTGATCTGTACCACGGTCTGAGCCGTGCCAAGAAAAAGATCGCCGTTATCGTGGAGAACAATCCGGCGGTATTTGAATCGTTGCTGGGTGTTTTGCAACAGGAGAAAGAAGTGGAGAAAAATCGTGACTGAGATTGAAAGACTGGAAACTATTGTAAAAAAACTGAGAAGTAAAAACGGCTGTGACTGGGATAAGGTCCAGACCCACGCCAGTCTGAAGCCTGCCTGTATCGAGGAGGCGGCGGAGGTCATTGGCGGTATCAATATCCTGGAGGAAACAGGCAATTGCGAGAATCTGAAGGAGGAACTGGGAGATCTGCTGCTGCAGGTCATGTTCCATGCCGTGATCGCAGAGGAGGAAGGCCTTTTTACCTTCGAGGATGTGGCAAAAGTCGTTTCCGATAAGATGGTCAGAAGACATCCCCATGTATTTGATGGCGTAGTGTTTGCCTCGGATGAAGAGCGCCGAAATGCCTGGGAAGAGATCAAGAAACAGGAAAAGGACGGCCGCCAGTGGGAGACGGCCTATCTGGAGGATGCCATGAATGAGGCAGCGGCGCTGATCGATCGGGCAAAAAAGCGGAAAGGCTTTCAGTAGCATAAAGAAGAATGAAAGAGAAAACAGAAGAGAGAGAAAAATACATACTGATCAGCATCATTACCGCGGACGAAAAGGAAACCGAAAGAAGCCTGGATGAGCTGGCAAGGCTTATTGATACAGCAGGAGGAGCAGAGTGTGGGCGCCTTTGTCAAAGGCTTCCCCACCCGGATGTGAAAACCTATCTGGGAAGCGGGAAGGTGGAAGAGCTTCGGATCGAGATCACCATCCACGATGCGGACGGGGTGGTCTGTGACGATGAGCTTTCTCCGGCCCAGATGAAATCCTTATCCGATGCCCTGGGCGTCAAGGTGATCGATCGGACCATTGTGATCCTGGACATTTTTGCAGCCCACGCAAGCACGAAGGAAGGCAAGATCCAGGTG